>JALSGI010000866.1 GCA_026982835.1 Planctomycetota bacterium
CTGCCCGGTGCGCACCAGCGAGGGCACATCGACCGTGCCGGCCAGCAGGCCCAGGGCGGCGATCAACCCCCAGCAAGCCCAAGTCCTCCCCCGGCCACGCCCCCCCGCCCGAAGCACCAGCCGCACCATGCGCTGGATTCCGACGGCGGCTAGCACGGCCAGCGTGGCCACCGCAGGGGTCCAGTGGTAGGGCCAGAACTTGCCCTGCCAGACCACCGCCCCGTAGTGCCCCAGCAACTGCCAGCCCAGCAACTGCCACAGCCACCGGTCCCGGATCGCCCGGTAGCCCAGGGCCAGCAAGGCCAAAAGCTCCAGGCGGCTCCAGCGGGGGTCCAGCAGCATCACCACCGCCTGCCAGGGGCGGCGATACACCTTGGCGTAAACGCGCACGTTGTGCTCCACCACCTGTTCCCAGAACCAGGGCCACGCCCCCTGGTAAGCCACGGCCCCGAGGGCCAGCCCCACCGGAACACACCCGGCCACCGTGGCCTTGACCAGCCAGAGGGCAGCGGCTCCCAAGCCCTCGTTCCGAGAAGCGTGCCAAGCCACGACCAGCGTCATCACGGCGGCAGGCAGCACTGCGGTGGGTTTCAACGCCACGGCCAGCCCCCAGAGCACCCCCCAGGCCCATGGACGCCAGGCCCTGAAGGCTTTGTCCCGGTCCAGCACCACGGCCAGGGCCAGCCAGGAGAGCAGCAGCAACAGGTCTTCCACCTGGCCGGTCTGCCACGGGGTGCCCCAGTCCCCCTGAAGCAACGCAAACGCCGCGGCCACCGCGGCCGCTAGCCCCGCCTCGGGACCTGCCATCCGGCGGGCAAACCCCGCCCCCAGCAACACGGCCCCGGCCAGCACCAGGTAAAAAAAGCCGCGAATGGCCACCTGGGAGTTCCCCCCCACGGCCACCACCAGGGCGAACAAGTAATGCGTGGCCGGTCCCTTTTGCTCGAACACGTCCCGGTAGGGAGCCCCCCCTTGCAGGATCACCTGCCCGCTGTAGGCGAACAGGGCCTGGTCGCGGGCCAGGGGCATGAACACCAGGGGACTGAGGATCGCCAGCACCAGCAGCACTAGCCCCCCCCAGTAGCCCACCGCGGGCCACCATCCCGGCACGGCCAGCAGTCGCCGGGGGAGCTGTCCCAGCAAAGCGTCTCGGGCGGGGATGAGCGTGCTCATGGGCGTTGCGAAAGCTCCCGGGGCGTTTCGGCCGGCGGTTCCCTGGCTGGGGATTCCCAACGCCGGTAAAGGCGATAATCCCCCACCACGCAATCCAGGCGGTAATTTTGCCGGAACCACCGCTGGAAGCGGCGGAAGAACTTCATCTGGACGGCCATCCCCTGGGGGGAGAAGTGGGTTTCATCTCCCGGGACCACCACCACAAACGCCGGCGGCCGGGCGTGCAGCGAAGCCATGTATTCCTGCCGCCACTTGAGAATATGGGGCGAGTCGAAGCGGCACACACTCAGACCCAGCACGAAGCGATTCGGCGCTCGGCGGCCGGAGAGAAAGTGCAGCATCGGCTCGCGGCCCCAGACCAACAGCGTTTCTCCCGGGCGGCTGTGGCGGCGGATGTGCTGGGCGGCCTGGAGCACCTCCTGGCCGTCCCCGGTGCCGGTGGTGTAGAGGGCGTAGTACTGCTCCAGCGAGATGCGCCCGCGGGCCAGCTGGTAGATCCAGCTCCAGGTGTCCAGGTACTGCACCGGATGGGGCGTGGCCACCAGAAAAGTCACCACGCCGCACAGCGCAAACTGAAGCCAACCCTGCCGCAGCCGTCCCAGGTGCAGTCCCCGGGCGATGCGGCGGCCCAGGTGCTCCAGGGCCGGGGCGGCCAGCACGGCCAGCACGCCCAGCACCGGGGTCCAGTGATAGGGCCAGTACTTGCCTTGCCAGACCACGGCCAAGTAGTGCCCGGTGCCCAGGGCCGCCAGCAGCCAGGAGCCGCGGCAGCGGGGAACCAGCCCGGCGGCCAAGGCCAAAGCGACCACCAGCGTGGTGCGAGCCCATGCCCCCCCCAGCAGCATCAATGCCCCCGACCACGCCGTACGGTTGGTGCCCGAGTAGGTCCGGTTGTGCTCAACGACCGAAACCCAAAAATCTCCCCACGCCCCCTGCCAGGCCAGGTAGCCCAAAAAAAGCACCGCCGGTAACAGTAAGGCCGCTGTGCAGGTGGCCAGGCGAACAGGCCACCACCAAGGCCAGCGCTTCTTCCCCGGCAGCTCGCTCCAGGCATACCACAACGCCAGCAGGCCCAGGGCCACCGCGGGCACTATGGCCGTGGGCTTGTAGGTGCAGGCCAGCCCCAGCAAAAACGCCGCCAAGGCCAAGCGGCTCAAGCGGCGCCGGGCCTCAGGAGACCACACCAGCAGCAAAGCCCCCAGCGAGAGCACCAGCAGCAGGTCTTCCACCTGGGCCGTAAAGTACTGCGCCCCGCGGCCGTGCGATACCAGCAAGGCAAAACCCAAGGCTGCAGGCCAGCGGGCCCGAGGACCGGCCAGGCGTTGGGCCAGGGCGGCGGCCAACTGGCTCCCGGCCAGTAACACCAGGGCAAAGAACAGCCGCACGGCCCATTGCTGCTCGCCAAACAGGTACAAGATGAAGGCAAACGTATAGTGCGTGGCCGGCCCCTTTTGCTCGAACACGTCCCGGTAAGGAAGCCCTCCGTCCAGGATCACCTGTCCGGCGTAGGCGAACAGGGCCTGGTCGCGGCCCAGGGGATAGAGCACCACCGGCACTAACACCAGCGCGCAGAGGCCCAGCTCCGCCAAACGGGAGGGCCAGCGGGCAAGCAGGCCGCGGGCGGCTCCCGCCGCCTGCGGCACAGACAGGCTCAAGCGAGGTCTGATCCAGGCTGGGGCATCCATTCCACCACCTGCCGCCGGGTGTGCCGGTCCCGAGCATCTTGAGCGGGACCGGACCGGGCTCTGCGGGCCTCCGGGAAGGCGGCACGCCGCTGCTAGCATGCTGCGGGAGAAAAGACGGCCCGTAGTCTAGAAAGAGCCTCCCCGGCGGGTCAATCGGAATCGCGCCCGGCCAAGCCGGCCCCGGGGGCAGTCTGTCCAGCGGCCCCCGGTTGCCTACAATGCGGGTATGAGCCAGACCCTCTCCCGCAGCGAACTGTGCGACCGGTACCTGGACCAGTTGCCCTTTGATCCCTACCCGGTGCAAGAGGACGCCCTGCTGGCCTGGTTCAGCAGCGACTCGGGCGTGTTGCTCTGCGCTCCCACGGGGATGGGCAAGACGGTCATCGCCGAGGCGGCCATGTTCGAGGCGCTGCACACGGGCCGCCGGGCCTACTACACCACCCCGCTGATTGCGCTTACCGAGCAGAAGTTCGCCGAGATGCAGGCCAACGCCGTGCGGTGGGGCTTTCGGGCCGAGGAGGTGGGGCTGGTCACCGGCAACCGCCGCGTCAATCCCGAGGCCACCGTGCTGGTGGTGGTGGCCGAGATTCTGCTCAACCGGCTGCTGCACTCCGAGGCGTTCCGCTTCGACGACGTCTCGGCCGTGGTGATGGACGAGTTCCACAGCTTCTCCGATCCCGAACGCGGCGTGGTCTGGGAACTGACGCTGGCCCTGCTGCCCAAGCACGTGCGATTGCTTTTGCTTTCGGCCACGGTGGGCAACGCGTTCGCCTTCTTGCAGTGGCTCAAGCAGGCCCACGGCCGGTCGCTGGAGCTGATCGAAAGCAACCAGCGCCGCGTGCCGCTCACCTTCCAGTGGATCGGCGACAAGCTGGTCAACGAGCTGGTCGAAGAGATCGCCCAGGGACCGCCAGAGGCCCGGCTTACGCCTGCGCTGCTGTTCTGCTTCAATCGCGAAGAGTGCTGGACCGTGGCCGAACAGCTCAAGGGGCGCTCGCTGGTTCAAGAGCCGCAGCGCAGCCAACTGCTGCAAGAGCTGAAGCAATACGACTTCTCCCACGGAGCCGGTTCCAAGCTCCGGCAGCTGCTGCAGCGGGGCGTGGGCGTGCATCATGCGGGGATGCTGCCCAAGTATCGCCGTGTGGTGGAGGAACTGTACCTGAAAAAACTGCTCCAGGTGTGCGTGTGCACCGAGACGCTGGCCGCGGGGATCAACCTCCCGGCCCGAAGCGTAGTGCTCACCACGCTGATGAAAGGCCCCTTTGGCCGCAAGCGGCTGATCGACTCCAGCACGGCGCACCAGATTTTCGGCCGGGCCGGGCGGCCGCAGTTCGACACCCGCGGCTACGTCCTTTGCCTGGCCCACGAGGACGATGTGCGCATCTTGCGCTGGAAGCAAAAATACGAGGCCATCCCCGAGGACACCAAGGACCCGGTGCTGCTGAAACAAAAGAAGCTGCTCAAGCGCAAAAAACCCCGGCGTCGGGAAAACGAACAGTACTGGACCGAGGCGCAGTTTGAAAAACTGCGTCGCAGCCCCCCGCAAAAGCTGGCCAGTCGCGGCCCCCTGCCCTGGCGGTTGCTGGCCTACTGGCTCTCCCTCTCCCCGGAAGTGGAAGACCTGCTGCATTTCGTGCGGCACCGGCTGATGGACGCCGGCAAGATCCAGCAGGGGATCAAGGCCCTGAGCCAGATGCTCCGCACGCTGCACGAGACCGGCTACGTGGAGCTGGAGCCCCCGCCGCCGAAACGCAAGGCCCAGGCCGAATCCTCCCCGGAGCCGGAAAAGAAAGAGCCTCCGCTTCGGGAGGGCAATACGCTGGGCAGCTTGTTGCAAGCCCTGCACAAGAAAGAGCCGGAGCCGGAAAAACCCAAGCAGAACAAGACCCCGCCCCCTGCGGCCGAACTCTACATGCCCCGGCTGGCTCAGCCCACCGAAAAACTCCAGCGGCTGCTGGTCTTTCGCGGGGTGAACCCGCTTTACGGAGATTTTTTGATCCAGCAGCTTGGCATTGCCGACCGGGACGAGCGGATCCAGGCCATGGAGAGCGTGCTGGAGGTGCCCGGCTCGCTGATGCGCAAAGTGCGGGTGCCTTCCTACCGGGAACTGCCCCCGGGCCCCCTGGCCACCACGCGGCTGGACCCGGAGCTTGTGCGTCGCGGGCTGATGGTGGCCGAAACCCCGCTGGTGAACGACGACGAGGAAGAAGAGGACGATGGCACCTACTACCCGCCGCTTGCCGAAAAGTTGCGGTTGTACTTCGAGTCCGAATACGGACGGGTGGACCAGTTGCGGGTGCGGCCGGTGTGGATTGCCGGGGAGCTGCTGGACATGGGGGACAACTTCGACAAGTACGTCAAGGCCCACGACCTGGTCAAGCAGGAAGGGATCATCTTCCGGCACCTGCTGCGATTGATCCTGCTGTGCCAGGAGTTTGCCCAGCTCACCCCGCCGGATACCACCCAGGAGGAGTGGACCGGGGAGATGCAGACCATCGCTTCGCGGCTGACCGAAGCGTGCCGCCGCGTGGACCCGGAAAGCACCGACAAGATGATCGAAGAGATGCAGGCTCGGGACACCACCGAGGTGTGAGCGGAGCAGGCAGCATGCGTGCGGGCTTGGGTAGCGATGCAGGCGATGGCAAAATGTTCAAATGGCAGGGGGAGTGCGGACGATACAATGCCGGGACTCCGCCTGGGGAGAGGCATTGCCAGGGGAGAATAGGGTAATTAAGTTATCTGTTTTCGGTTTATCCAATTTACCAGAACCGGTATTCGCATTCCTGTTAGCCTGCTTGCTGATGCAGTTTTGCCTGCTGGACCGGATCACGCAGCTGGAGCCCGGGAAAGCCATCACGGCGGTGAAGAATCTTTCACTGGCCGAGGAGTACCTGGCCGACCACTTTCCCCGCGCCCCGGTGATGCCCGGGGTGATGATGCTGCAGAGCCTGGTGGAAGCGGCCAGCTGGCTGATCCGCGCCGGAGAGGACTTCGCTCACAGCCTGGTGGTGCTGCGGGAGGCGCGGAGCGTGAAGTTTGCCAACTTCGTCGATCCGGGCAAGCAGTTGCAGCTGGAGGTCCAGCTGGTGCAAAGCCAAGGGAACCATTACACGGTCAAAGGGAAAGGGCTGGTGGATGGCTCGACGGCCCTTTCGGCCAAACTGGTGTTGTGGAGCGGCTCGCTGGCCCAGCAGGATCCCCACCAGGCGGCGACCGACCAGTTTTTGTGTTCCCGGCTACGGCAGCAATTTCAGTTGCTGTTGCAGCGATCCGATCCCGAAACTTCCGGCAAAACGTAAACACGCCTAGCCAGAGGATGTTCCTGTCCCGTGTTCCCGCCTTGAGGAGTAAAACCGATGCCCGACAAACAAGAAATCTTTGAAAAAGTCCAGGAGATTCTCTGCGAGGCCCTGAGCGTGGACGAGGAGGAAGTGACCCCCGAGGCCCGGTTGACGGCCGATCTGGGGGCCGAGTCGATCGACTTCCTGGACATCGTCTTCCGGCTGGAAAAGGCCTTCGACATCAAGATCCCTCGTGGGGAGTTGTTCCCCGATACGCTGCTGCAAGACGAGCGTTACGTCAAAGACGGCAAGATCACGCCCGAGGGGATGGAGGAACTGCGCAAGCGGATGCCGTTTGCCGATCTGAGCCCGCTGGAAGAAAACCCCGACGTGAAGAGCCTGCAGGACGTGTTCACCGTGGAGATGATCTGCCGGTTCATCGAGCAGAAGGTGGCCGTGGAGAATTAGCGGTTCGCTTCTCCGGCGGTGGGGCTTGCACCGCGGCAGGCATCCGCCGCCGGCAGGGATCCGTTTCATGCGCTGGTATTGGATTGATCGCTTCGTGGAGTTTGTGCGCAGCCGCCGCTGCGTGGCGGTGAAAAACGTCACCCTGGCCGAAGAACATCTCCATGCGCACTTCCCCGGCCACCCGCTGATGCCCAACACGTTGGTCATCGAAGGAGTGGCCCAAGCCGGCGGACTGCTGGTGGCCGACCATCGCCAGTACCAGGGGAACATGATCCTGGCCAAGGTGCCCAAGGCGGTCTTTTATTTCGACCCTCGCCCGGGCGATACGCTCTACTATGAGTGCCGCCTGGAGAGCATTCGAGGGGAAGGCGCGGTGGTGGAGGCCACCGTCCGCTGCGGGGAGCGGGTACAAGGGGAAGTGGACATCTTCTTTGCCGACGCCGCCCACGGACCCCGTGCACGCGCGCTTTTTACCGACCTGGACTTGGTCACCATGATGCACTACCTGGGGGCCTACGAGGTGGGAGAGGATGCCGACGGCTCGCCGCTGCGGCCCCCGCAGCATCTGCAAGACCGGCTCAGCACCCTGTGGCTGGGAGGGCCGGGGAGCGAGTGAGGGAAAGGAACCTTGGCCCGGCACACAACCAGAACCAGCTCCCCGAAAGGCCAAGAAAATCCAGCCCCTACGCCGAGGAAGCCAGCGGGCGGCAAGCCACCGCCACCGAAACCAACACGGCCACCGTGCCCAAGCTCATCAGCCCAAAGATCCACAACATCACCAGGCACCTCCTTGCAAAAGTTTCGCAACGGGATAGGTACCAGAATCTTCTCGCACGTTCCATGCCAAAATGGTTTCTCTGCGTTTGCTCGATGTAATTGCTGGCACTAAAAGGGGATAGAAAAACAGACATCAAACAGGTTCTCTGCAAGCAACCACCATTGCAATCAAAACGATGTCGCGCCATCTGTTTTCGACATCGTTTTGGCATCTAAATCCAAAGCCCCCACTCGCCCAATGCTGCAAAAACCAGGCAGTCTGGGGAACTTCTAACGCCCCCCAAGCGACTAATTCTAGACTTTTCTTTTTTTGGTACGTGTTTAGCGAGCCAGCACAAGACGAAGCGCCCCCAGAGCAAAAGAGTTGATTTTTGTCCGGCGAGCCGCGTGCGTCAGCACGCGGTTGGCGAGCCCCGGGCTTTAGCCCGGGGAGAGCCGAATTAGCGCTTTTGGTTATTCTCCTCCGCCAGCTGAAGCTGGCGGCTCGCCGATTGCAAGAAGAAACGTTTATTCTCTCCTATCATGGAAACGCCAAACCAAGTGATGTGCTAGCTGGCCAACACGTACCTGGCTTACGCCGGCGGCTCGCCGTTGCCAGAATCAAAGCAAGTCCACCAGGTACGTTGTTTTCCACAAAACACGCTTTTTCCTGCCCGGTGCGGAAGCACCAGTGGCGAGCCCCGGGCTTTAGCCCGGGGAGAGCCAAGAAAAAACGCATGTCGATTTTCTCCGCCGACTGAAGTCGGGTACGTGTTTAGCAGCCCGTTGAAAAAGTCCATTTGAAATGAAAACGCGTTATAAGATTCCCTGCACATCCTGAAAAAAGCGGCTCGGCCGTGACCTCGCCCTCCCAAACTTGTGTTTTTCAACGGGCTGTTAGCGTGCTAGCACAAGGTGTGATGTGTCCAAACCATAAA
>JALSGI010000867.1 GCA_026982835.1 Planctomycetota bacterium
GGCATGCCGTGGCCAGCGAACTGGCCGAGGTGATCAATGCGGCCATCCAGAGCGTGCTCAACCCGCCCCCGGCCCCCACTGTGCCCGGGCAAGCCACTGGGCAACTGGGCGCCGCGGCGGCCCAGGGCCAGGTGCCGCAGCAGTTGCGGGAGATCAAGTCGGTGGCCCTGGAGTTTCTCACCACGCAGGGCCAGGCCCAAAAGCTGGTCCGCTCCGGCGTACTGGCCGACGTGCGAGTGACGGCCGACCCGCGAATCAACGCCCTGATCGTCACCGCGCCCCAGCAGAGCATGGAGCTGATGGCCGCGCTGATTGCCCACCTGGACCGCCCCTCGCCGGCCGTGGCCGAAATCAAGGTGTTCACCCTGGCCAACAGCGACGCCACCACCATGGCCGAGCTGCTGCAAAACCTGTTTGCCACCGACGGCCAGCAACCCGGCGGGCAAACCCAGGCCCAAGGCGTACAACTGGTCGGGGCCGAGGGGATCGGCTCCACGCTGGTGCCGCTGCGGTTTTCGGTGGACGTGCGCACCAACAGCATCATCGCCATGGGCGGGGCCGACGCGTTGCGGGTGGTGGAGGCCATTCTGCTTCGCCTGGACCAGACCGACGTGCGGCAGCGGCAAAGCACCGTCATCCGCCTGAAGAACAGCCCCGCGGCCGACGTGGCCGAGGCGATCAACCAGTTTTTGCAGTCCCAGCGGGAGCTGATGGAGATCGACCCGGAGCTGGTGAGCAACATCGAGCTGCTGGAACGGGAGATCATCGTGGTGCCCGAGCCGGTCAGCAACAGCCTGCTCATCAGTGCCACGCCGCGGTACTACGAGGAGATCCTGGAGCTGGTGCGGAAGCTGGACCAGGCCCCGGCCCAGGTGGTCATCCAGGCCTTGCTGGTGGAAGTGGAGCTGGAGAACACCGACGAGTTTGGGGTGGAGTTGGGCTTTCAGGACTCGGTGTTGTTTGACCGCAGCCTGCTCAACCTGGACAACTTCCAAACCATCCAGCAGACAGTAACCAACATCGCCACCGGCGTGGCCACTACCACCGAAACCATCGTCAACGAGGAACGCATCCCCGGCTTTTTGTTCAACAACCAGCAGTTGGGCAACAACACCCGGGCGCATCCCAGCCGGGTGGGCACGCAGGGGTTGAGCAGCTTTTCGGTGGGGCGGATCAACGGGGACTTGGGTTTTGGCGGGCTGGTGCTTTCGGCCAGCAGTGAGTCGGTCAGCGTGCTGATTCGGGCCTTGGCTGCCCGGCGCAAGGTGCGCATCCTCTCCCGACCCCAAATCCGCACCCTGGACAACCAGTTGGCCGTGATTCATGTGGGCCAGCAGGTGCCGGTCATCTCGGGAGCCACCACCAACCAGGCCGGGGGCGTCACCCCGGTGATCGGCACGCCGCAGTTGGTGGGCATCATTCTGCAAGTCACCCCCAGGATCAGCCCCGATGGGACGATCGTCATGGAGACCATCGCCACCAAAAGCGCCATTTCGGGCCAGGGGGTGCCGATCCTCACCGACCCTTCCACCGGCAACGTGATCGAATCGCCTATCTTCGACCTGACCGAAGCCCGCACCACCGTGGCCGTGCCCGATGGGCAAACCGTGGTCATCGGCGGGATGATCACCAAGCGGGAGGACGTGATCGAGCGCCGGGTGCCTTGGCTGGGCGACCTGCCGCTGCTGGGCGTGCCGTTCCGCTACGACGCCAAGGTGACGCGGCGGACCGAGCTTTTGATCTTCCTCACGCCCCGGATCGTGCACAGCGCCGAGGAGGCCGAGCTGATCAAGCAGGTGGAGATCCAGCGGTTGCACTTCGACCTGCACGAGGCCGAGGCGGTGCATGGGCCGATTATGTCGGTGCTGGAAACGCCGCCGGGAGAACAGGGCAAACTAGAGCTTCTCCCCTTGCCTTCGGAGAAAGAACAGTCCCAGGTGCCCACCACCGTCATGCCCCCGCAGCAAGTGGAACCGCAACCGGAAAAGAGCTCCTGGTACAGACGCTTGTTGCCCGGGCGGCTGTTTGGCCGTCGAACCAGCACGATCGAGCAGGCAGCTACCGCTCCCGATCACAGCGGCACGGGAGGTGTTCGATGAGGAATCTTCGCGCCGGATGGTTGCTCCTGGGCTGGCTGGGCCTGCTGCTGGGCGGTGGATGCGCCGGGAGCAAGAGCTTCCTCAACCTCAACTGGTCGGGCAAAAAAATCCCCGAAGCCTCGGCCGAAAATCCCGTGGTGCGCATGGTGTGCATCTGGGAACCGGCCGAGGGGCGCGGACTGGACGGGCTGCCCACCCGCGGATTTGCCGGACAGATCATGTTCTTCACCGCCGGTGAGGCCACCCCGGTGCGGGCCGACGGAAACGTCCGCATCTATCTCTACGACGAAGGGGGACTGCAAGCCCAACAGGCCAAGCCGCTGCACCAGTTCGATTACCTCAACGGGGCCTGGACCACCCACCTGCGGCTGGGCATGTTGGGGCCGGTCTATCAGGTGTTCATCCCCTACGTGCGCAAGCACCCCTACCGGGCCAAGTGTGCGTTGCGGGTTCGCTTTCAGCCGGACTACGGGGGACCGCCGGTGTACTCGGAAGTGGTGTCGATCACCCTACCCGGCCCGGAGCCGAAGCAGGCCGATAAAGAAAAAAAGAGACAAGAATCCGGCACGAAAAAACCGCAACTTTCTATCCGCCGCTTCAGCCTGCCGCTGACCAGGGGCGGCGCGGTGAACCAGGCCGGCGCGTTGGGCTCGACGACCGCTGTAGCCGATACCGCAAAAGCCACTTCCCCGGGAAGCTCTGCCGCCGGGCAGGTTTCCCCGCAGCGGGTGCAGGAGTTGTTGCAGCGACTTCGAGGGCACCGGCTGCGGCCCCGGCAAGAAAAAACCAACTCTCCTCAAGACCAACCGGCCGCCGCTTCCGCCCCGGGAGTGCTCTCCCGCTTGAGTGCCCCCGGGCCGGTGGTGCTTTCCCCGGCAGGGGATTCCACGCGCGGGAACGGCTCGGGGCGGGTTCCGGAAACGGGAGACTCTGCGGCACCGGGGTCTGTTTCGCGGCGGTTTCAGCTTCGCCCGGCCCAGTAGCGGTTGGCCGTGAGCGAGATTCGGCGCGGATTCTTGCCCCGGAGCGGAAGCTCCTGCGCAAGACGCAAGCCGCACGGCGCAAGCCGATTCCGTCTCTCCCCGCACTGACGTGCGGGGCTCTGTATTCCTCCAAGCCCCCAAGCCTCCAGGCCTCCAAGCCCTCCGCCGACTGAAGTCGGCGTGGCCCCCGGTGCCCCGTGGAAGTTGTTTGCCCCGGGCGGGGCTGTTAGAGTGGGGGGTGAGTTGCGTGGCGGCTTGCCTGCGTTCCTCCAACCGAGGTGGTGTGCGTCGATGATTCGGGACGTGATCGTTCAATGCGCCCGACTGCTGGAGCAGGAGGACTTCCAGGGCGTGTTTTGCCGTCTGGTAGAAACCCGCGGCTCCACCCCGCAAAAGGCCGGGGCTTGCATGGTCGTGCTGCCTGAAGGCAAGCAAATCGGCACCCTGGGCGGCGGTTGCGTGGAAGCGGAGGTGAAACGCCGGGCGCTTGTCCTCCAGGGGGCTTCGGCGCCCGAGCTGATGACCTTCCACCTGGACAACGACTACGGATGGGACGACGGGCTGATTTGCGGCGGGCGGATGACCGTGCTGCTGGACCCGCTGGTGCAGCCGGCCGTGCGCCGCTACCTGCAACAGCTGGCCCAACACCAAGACCAAGGTCACGGCAGCACCGAGGCGGTGGTGTTGAGTGGGGCTGATTTCCCTGGGCTGCAACCGGGCGATCGCCTGCTGTTCGACCATCAGGGGGGGCTGCTGGCCAGCACCGCCCCGGCGGCCCCATTGCCGAGTGTGCAGCAAGTGGCCCGGGGCTTGCGCCCCTTGGCCCGGCAAATGCGCCCCTACACCGCAGGCCAGGTAGCCTATCTGCCTGCCCCCCCGCGCTGCCGGTTGCTGGTGGTGGGAGCCGGGCACGTGGGCCAGGCGGTGGCCAATCTGGCCGTGGAGCTGGACTTTGAAGTGTGGGTGATGGACGACCGCCGGGACTTGCTCAGCGAGGAGCGTTTTCCCCACGTTCACCGGCGGCTTTGCGGCCCCTTTGGCGAGCTGCTGCCGGAGGTGGAGGTGGATGAGCGGACCTACTGCTTGATCGTCACCCGGGGACACAACCACGACGAGGAAGCGCTGTTTCACCTGATCCAGAAGCCGGCCCGGTACATCGGCATGATCGGTTCCCGGCGTAAGATCCGGCTGATCTTCGAGGACCTGGCCAGCCAGGGTATCCCGGCCGAAAAACTGGAAGAGGTGTATGCCCCGGTGGGCGTGGACATCGGCTCGCAAACCGTGATGGAGATCGCGGTGAGCATCCTGGCCGAACTGGTGGCCCATCGAAACCTGGACGGCCGGGTGCCGGGACGTCCGCAGCGTGTGGCGGCCCTGCATCAAGGTTGAGGAACGCCGCCGATGTTTTCCTGCTGGCCTGTTGCCGGGGATTGCTTGCCTGCGTGCCGGCGGTTTGCCGTGTTGCCGGCCGCAGGGCACAGCCGCCGGATGGGCCGGCCCAAGCTCTTGTTGCCCTGGGGCACGGGCACCCTGATCGAGCACGTGTTGCGGCAATACCTGGCCCTGCCGCTGGAAGCGGTGGTGGTCGTGGTTCGCCCGGGGGACGAGGCGCTGGCCCGACGTGTCCGCGCCGCGGGAGCCCTGGTCTGCCAGCCGCCGCAGTGCCCTGGGGAGATGAAGGAGTCGGTTCAATGGGGCTTGCGCTACTTGCAGCAGCACTACGCCCCGGGGCCGGAGGACCTTTGGCTGCTTAGTCCTTGCGATATGCCGGGCATCACCGCGGAGCTGATCGCCCGGGTGGCAAGCTACTACCGGCCCGAGGTCCCCGAGGTGGTGTTGCCCATCTGCGGCAAACGCCGCGGCCACCCGGTGGTGCTTCCCTGGCAAGCCGCGGCGGAGGTATTCCGGCTGGGTGCAGGAGAAGGGATCAACGCCCTGGTGGCTTGCTGGCCGCAGTGCCTGGTGCCGGTTGCGGCAGGGGGAGCGTTTTGTGACGTGGACACTCCCGAGGCTTACCGGCGCGTAGGTGGAGGGGATGGCGCGGGGGAGCGGTGAGCTTTGTGCTCCGAGCCGAGGAGGAGAAACCCCACTTTCGGCGGGTGGGGATTCCGGTTCTAACGGGCAGCGTGTGCGTTTCTGTCGCAGTGGATGTCTTTCGCTGCCCGGGAGGGAGAACAGGCAAGGTTGCCATAATCTACTTTTGAGTAAAGTCGTTCGGCGTCCTGAATCGGCAAGCCCCTGGAGCAACGCGGTGTGGAGGAACAAGGGGCTTCCTTGGCCGAGGAGTTTTCCGAGGCACAGGCCCGCAGCTCCTGCCTCCCCCTAGCGCGTGCTGCCTGCCGGTAGTTTGGTGTTGCCTGGCGCGGTCGGTTCCGGATGTTTCTGGAGGTGTTGGCGCATGATTCGCGTGCATGTGGATCATCTCACTCCTGGCATGGTGCTGGCGCGCCCGATCCCCGTACCTTCCCACCCAGGACGCTTTCTCTTGCAGCGGGGTCAGCGGGTGCCCCTGAACCTGGTGCCGCGGCTGAAGCGTTGGGGCATCTACGAAGTGTGGGTGCAGTATCCTCAGCTGGAGTTTTTGGAAGAGGTGTTCGACGCGGAGTTGGACGAGCAGCAGCGGGAGCTGTACCACCGCGTGCGGTGCAACTTCCAGCGGAGCATGGAACACACCGGGGCGGCGCTGGACTGGCAGGAGTTCGAGCGGGCCGTCAGCAGCCTGAATGAGGCGCTGCAACGCAACAGGTTCTCCGCCATGTTGCAAAAGCTCCAAGCCTACGACAGCTACCTGATGGCTCACTCCACCAACGTCTGTTATTTGTCCATGCTGTTGGGCATGCACCTGGAGGAGTACCTGATCCAGCAGCGGCGTTTGAAGGATCCCCGCGAAGCGAGGGATTTGCGGCAGTTGGGACTGGGGATGCTGTTGCACGACCTGGGCAAGGTGCGGCTGGACCCTCGGATATTGAACAAGCCGGGGCGACTCACGCCGGAGGAGATGGACTACGTGCGGCGGCACCCGGAGCTGGGCTACGAGATGGTGCGAGGACATATTTCCCCGGCTGCCGCCGTGGTGGTGTTGCACCATCACCAGCGTTGGGACGGCCGGGGCTACCCGCGGCGGGTGGATTCGGCCACCGGGGAGCCCATGCCGCCGCTTCGGCAGCGGCAGATCCCCGTGTTTGCCCGCATCGCCACCGTGGTCGATGTGTTCGATGCGGCGACCACCCATCGCTGCTATTCGGCGGCCAAGCCCCCGATCCGCGTGCTGCACGAGATGCAAACCTGGTGCCAGGGGATGTTCGACCCGGTGATCGAAAAAGTGTTCTACCGGATCATTCCTCCGTTCCCGATCGGGAAGGTGGTCGAGCTTTCCAACGGGGCGCAAGCCGTGGTGGTGGACTTCAACGCGGAAGAGCCCTACCGGCCCAAGGTGCAACTGATCCGCACCGAAAAAGGGCAGCCCATCTCAAGCCCCGCACTGAATGAAATGGACCTGGCCATCTACCAGGACGTGTTCATTCGCCGGGTGGACGGGCAGGAGGTCACCCCCTACTATCCCGAGGCGTTCTGGGAGACCACGCCTCGGCCCGAGTACGTTCTGAGCTAAACGGCCCAAAGGGGCCGAAGATAGCGTGCAGGGTTTATCAACCGGCTGGAATCTTCCCCCGCTTACGCGGGGGGCTCTTGGAATCTCCGTGGGCTTACGGTGCGCGGCTCGCTGTTCAACCGCCGGCTCACGCCGGCGGCTCGCCACTCCTCCAAGCCCCCAAGCCTCCAAGCCCTCTTTAGCAGCATTCCCCGGAGCTGCAGCAATCGCCGTCGGCTTTGCGGGTGTGGCGGTAGTCGGCCCCCTTGGTTTCCCGAGGGTCGCGCACCACGCTGCGGCGGCAGTCAAACGGTACGGCCTCCTCCGGCGGCACTTCCTCAAGCGGGGGGACCGGGATCACCTGGTCGGCATAGGGGGGGCGGGTAAGAATCTGGAACGTCTTGCGGCACACGGCCGTGCGCACCCCGCGGCGCAACACGTGTCCATCGTCGTCGGTCACGCTGCGCCAGGGACCGCGGTAGATGACCGCCTCGCGGTGGTCCCAGCAGGGACCCTCCTTCCCCTTGAACGCCTCCACGGTCATGCTGCGGAATTGGATCCCCTGCAGCTCGCACCAGGGTTCTTCCTGGCGATGAAGAATCTGCACGCCGTAAAAACCGGCTTGCTCGAACGCCTCCAGCAGCTCCGCCTCCAGCCATGCCCCGGCGATGCAGCCGCTCCAAAGCTCCGGGTCCTGTTTCATTTCCTCCGGCACCGGCTCGTCGCAGGTGATGTCGCTCACCACGGCTCGCCCCCCGCGGCGCAGTACCCGATGAATCTCGGCAAAGAGCTGCCGCCGGTCCTGCGGGCGGACCAGGTTCAGCACGCAGTTGGACACCACCACGTCGATCGACTCATCGGCCACCAGCGGCCGCGTGCGGCGCAGTTGCTCGGCCCAGGCACTGGCCCGGTCCCAGTCCTCGGCACTGCAAACGGGGTGCTCCTGCAGGTATTGCTCGAACCGCTCCAGGTCCAGGGCCAGGTCCTGGATTTTGCCCTTGCGGAACTCTACGTTGGCATAGCCCAGCCGCCGGGCCATTTGCTCTTGGTACTTGCGGGCCAAGGCGAGCATGGCGTCGTTGAAGTCCACGCCGATCACACGGCCCCGAGGACCCACCACCTGCGCGGCGATGTAGCACACCTTGCCCCCGCCGCAGCCCAGGTCCAGCACCACTTCCCCCGGACGCAGGTAGCGCGAAGGGTCGCCGCAGCCGTAGTCTTTTTCCAGGATTTCCTGCGGCAGTTTTTCCAGGTAGCGGGGGTCGTACTGCGTGGGGCAGCATAGCCCAGGTTCCACTTGCTGGGAAGCCCGGGCATAACGCTGCCGCACAGCTTGTTCCACGTCCAGCGGCTTGTTGTTATCTGAGAGGGCCGATGATTGCACGTTCACTGCCGCATCTCCTCCTTGCCCAAGACATCGCACTTTCCGAAGCTGCTTTCGACGACCAGACGGGACCCGCAGGGGCTTGCTTCCCCATACGCCACAGCCCCCGCGATGGTTCGATTATAGGGCAAAACGCGACAAAACGAATCGCAGGGCGGCCAAAGAGCAACCGGCTCGATCAAAAACAAGGGCGCCGAGGCGTGCCTGCTACTTTCCCAGCATGGGAAAGAGCCGCCGCC
>JALSGI010000868.1 GCA_026982835.1 Planctomycetota bacterium
TCGGACATGTAACAGGCCTTCAGCCCTTGCCAGCTGTACCGGCCGGCGTTCCAGAAGCGTCGTATGCCGTGGCGCTCGCCCATGGTGCGGCTTCAGTCGTCCTTGAGCTTGTACAGCCCGGCAGGTGCCTCGGGGATTTGTTCCACCTTGGCAGTCTCCAGTTCGGCCTGCACCTTCTGCACCACTTGCTCTGCCGGCATGGCGGAACTTTCGGGGAGATCCTGCCGACTATGGTCGCGGGTCGCAGTGCTCGGGGCATTCTCCTCTGTGTCCCCCTCGGCGTGTCGGGTGGTTTGCGACTGTTGCCGGGGTTCCGGAGTAGCGGATTTGGGCGCATCGTCCACCGCGCTTTGAGGTTCCACGGCGGTTGAGGCCGATTCGCTCTGGGAGGTGGGTTGCGCTTTGTCCGTCCGTTGTTCGGGTTTTTGGGTCTCAGGGCGTTTACCTGCGGGCCTGCGTCGGTTGTGCTTGCGGGGTTTCTGAGTTGCCGTTTCCGCTGCAGGCTCATCCGGCTTCGAGTCAGCCGCCGGTGCGTCGTCCTTCTCTTGCTGGTCCTGGGGCGTTTTTGCCGGTCCGTCTTCACCGGATGGCTCGCTGGTGACGCGTTCCGTGGCTGCACGGGGTGCAGACGGGGCGTCTTTTTCCGTCACGGCATCGCTTTTTTCTGCAGGGGCCGAGTCCGCCGTGGCCTTTGCCGACTCGCTGTCGGGGGTGGCCAGTTGACTGACCGGGCTGCGGCCCTGGGGTGGTGCTTTTTGGCTGGCGGAGCGGTCCGCGCCAATGGCTTCTGGAGCCGGTGGTGCGTCGTGGGCAGCCGGTTGAATGCTGGTGGCCTGGTTGTCCACAGCTTGGGGCTCGGGCGCTGGCTCGGCTCGGGTTTGCTGTGTCTCGCCGTTGGAGTCTGAGGTTTTCTTGCCGGTTGCCTGCGTGTTGGCGCTTGCTGCCGGCCTGGATTTGGGTTCACCTGCTGCCTGTGCTTCCGACCGGACGGTATCGGTGCCGGGCTTGTTGCCTGTCGGGCTGCCGGTGTTGTCCGCCTGAGAGGCGGGTTTGTCGTTGCGGTTGCGATTGCGGTTGCGCCCGCCCCGGCGGTTTTTGCGCCGGTTGCCTTCGCCGGAACCTTTGGCTTCATCCTTGCGATTTTCCGGTTTTCTCT
>JALSGI010000869.1 GCA_026982835.1 Planctomycetota bacterium
TTCGGTGGCCTCCGGCCACAGGGCATCGGCCAGGGCCTGCTCGATGGCCATCTCATAATCGTCCCGCTCGCGGAACCAGGCCACGATGGCGCGGGCAACGGTCTCCCTTTCGGGCGCCTGAGCGCGCAAAAAGGCGCGAAACAGCTCGTGGTACCGCCAGTACCCCTGCCGCGTGCCGGACTCCACAAACAGGCGGCGCCGCACGATCTCCTGCCAGGCCCGTTGTGCGGCCTCCTCCCCCAGGCCCGGCCCCACCTCCCGCCACAGGTGACCGGCCAGCTCCAGAGGAAACTGCAGGGCCACGCCGGTCAGGCGCAGAAACGCGCTTACCTCCTCGGGCAGCTCCGCCCACAGGCGGCGGAAGATGTAGCTGTGGAGGTACTCCTCGAGGGAGGTCTCCACGTGCTCCGGTGCCTGATACTGGACCGAGAGCTGGGCCAGCGCGGCGATGGCCAGGGGCCAGCCCCCGGTGCGCGCGTGCCAGGCCCGCGCCTGTTCGGGCGGATACCCCAGCGGCTGCAGCCAGAGCGCGACCTCCTCCGGGCTCAGGGCCAGCTCCCGCTCCGTGAGGTACAGGGTGGGCAGGCTGTGCAGGGCGTGGGCCAGGGGTTTGGGCAGCCAGCGGCCGCTGAGGACCCACCGCTCGGGGGAGGCGGTGATGCGCTCGGTCAGCCAGGCCAGGGCCTCGGCAGCCTCCTCCAGCACGTGCACGTCGTCCAGCAGCAAGGGCACCGGCTCGCTCAAGCGCGGCTGCAGCCGCGCCTCCAGGTAGGCCGCGTCCTGGTCCGCCAGGCTCAGGGGGAACACCGCGCTCTGGGGCAGCTGGTGGGCCAGGGCGTGCAACAGCGTGGTCTTGCCGTACCCGGCCGCGGCCACCAGGGCAATGGGCCCGCGGGTGATGTGATGAAGGATGCTTCGCAACAGCTGTGGCCGTTCCAGATATTGAACATGCACCCTTTCAAGGATACCGGATGAAACGTGCGCCTGCCGCATGACAAACTACGTGCTCTCTTAGCCACTTTTTGAGCGTATAACCCCCCTTTTCCACCGCTGCCCGACCTTCCAGGAAGCCCTTTCCAGTGGAAGAGGCCTTTTTTCAGTAGAGCCAACCGTGGCTTCCCCGAAAAAAGCCCCTTCGGAAGAGCTTCCAGCGT
>JALSGI010000870.1 GCA_026982835.1 Planctomycetota bacterium
CGTGGTGGCCGGGCTGACCGCCGCCACGCGGGTGCAGTGCCGGTACGCGGGCCTGTGGTGGGACTCCCTGGTGGCTCTTGGGGCCACCTGCTGGCTGCTGGCCCTGCTGGGGGCCACGGCCATTGTCCGCAATCGGCCTTGGTACGATCCGCAGTATTTCATCCCCCTGCTGGGACTGCTGCTGGGCAACACACTCAACGGGCTGGCCCTGGGGCTGGATCGCTTTACCCACACCCTGGCCACCACGCGGGCGGCCGTCGAAGGGCGCCTGGCCCTGGGGGCCACCGGCTACGAGGCTGCCCGCGAGCCCCTGGTGCAGGCGGTACGCACCGGGATGCTGCCCATCCTCAACTCGATGAGCGTGGTGGGGTTGGTGAGCCTGCCGGGGATCATGACCGGTCAGCTTCTGGCGGGGGTGCCGCCGGTGCAGGCGGTGAAGTACCAGATCGTGGTCATGTTCCTCATTGCCGCTGCGGTGGCCCTGGGCACCGTGCTGGCCGTGTTCGCCGCCTACCGGAGATTGTTCAACTCCTGGGGGCAATTCCTGGCCGACCGCTTGCTCCAGAAAACCCACAACGGAAGATGATAAAAGAACCGGCCCCCGTACCGCAAAGGCCGGGGACCGGTCGCCGCTCGGCTTCTGCCTCCCCTACACGGCCATCCACTTGATCAGTTGTTGTCGGGCCGTGTAGAGCCGCTGCTTGATGGTTCCTTCCGGGCAGCCGTGCTGGTGGCTGATCTCCTTGATGCTCATTCCCTTGAGCTGGTCTTGCACGATGCTGCGGTGCGGCTCGCCCAGCATGTCGATCCCCCGGTGCATCTGGTCCAGCTCCTCCTGGCGTTCCAGGTTTTCCAGGGGGCTGGGCACCTGGGCAGGAATCTGCTTGTGCGGATCCTCCATGGGCACGACCTTGGGGGCGTGCTTCGACTTGCCGCCGTTCCATCGCCGCTGCACTTCCCATGCCTTGTTCCGGGTGATCCGCTGCACCCAGCCAATCAGCGCATGGGGAGACCGAAGCTGGTGCAAGCACCGATCCACCTGGATCAGCACCTGCTGGGCCACATCTTCCCACAAGTGGGCATCGCAGTGTTGAGCTGCCCAGCAGACGATCCACGGCCGCAGCTCGCCCAGCAACTGGTTCAGGGCCACCTGG
>JALSGI010000871.1 GCA_026982835.1 Planctomycetota bacterium
GCGGCTCGCCGATTGCAAAAACCGGCGCTTGTTCCGGCTTCGGTGCGGAAGCACCACATCAAGACCCAAGACCCAGGACCCAAGACCTCCGGAGCGGAAGCTCCGGCGCAAGGCGCCGGACGCAAGCCGCAAGCCGTTTCTTGCCCCGGAGCGGAAGCTCTGGCGAGCCGCGTGCGTGAGCACGCGGTTTTTCACCACACGGCAGCGAATGTGCTTTGGCTTAGCAACCGGGAGCTCGTGCTCCCGGCTCGCCGTTGCTCCGCCGACTCAAGTCGGCGGCTCGCCGTTTGGTGTGTGAGTCGGCGTTTTTTCTTGCTTTAGCGAGCCCCCGGCTTTAGCCGGGGGAGAGCCAAGAAAAACGCATGTTGGTGGTTTTTCTCCGCCAGCTGAAGCTGGCGGCTCGCCGTTCCGTCCGTACGTGTTTGTTCCTGCCGGGTGCGGCAGCACCCTGCGCAAGCCGCACAGCGCACGCCGCAAGCCGATTCTCCCCGCACTAACGTGCGGGGCTCTGTATCCCTCCAAGCCCTCAAGCCTCGTATCCCTCCAAGCCCTCCCCTAGCCGAAGTCCGGGGCTCGCCGGATTCACCATCACATACCACCCCTTGCCGTTGCCTCTTTGGCCCTCGGGGTGGTAGCTTGGGGGGTGACGCTCCTGGGCTGCGGCCCCCTGGACGAGGACCTCCCCCATGTCCATGTTTGAAAACCCCCGGTTCCGCTGGCGGGAAACGTACTTTGTGCTCTTTTCCCGGCGGAACCGGCCCGCCGGCGACGTGGTGCAGGCGGCCCTGACGCGCCTGGACCCGGACTTCCGCATCGAGTCGGTCCGCCTGGACGAGCAGGGCGAGCTGGAATCGTTGAGCCTGCTGGCCCCGGGGGCTTATGCCGCCCTGGACATCTGTTACCTGGAAGGGGAAGACGTGGTGGAGCAAGTGCGCGAGCTGCAGCAGGAGCTGATGCACTCCACGCTGGCCAAGGAGGATCACCAGCGGTTGCGGCGGCTGGGTGAATGCGACGCCCGCTACGACGTGCTGCACTTTGAAGAAGTGTGCGACGAACAGGGCGAGGAAGTGGACGAGATGTTCGACCCCGGCGCGCTGATCCTGGTGTTGCAAGAGCTGTGTCGCCTGACCCAAGGGGTGGCCATCGACCCG
>JALSGI010000872.1 GCA_026982835.1 Planctomycetota bacterium
GTGCACCGCCTGGTGAGACACTGGGTTCACGAACACCCCGAGGTGTTGCAGCTGCGCCGGGTGTCGGCTGCCCCGGTGCACCAAGCTACCCGGCCGCAGCGGCAGGAGGCGGCCCGCTAGGAGGCAAGTGCTGAAGCATCTCTCCCCAGTTGTGCGAATCGGCGAATCTTCTTGCATTGGAGCGGAAGTTCCCGCGCAGTCAGCGCAAGCCGATTCCGTCTCTCCCCCCGCTTACGCGGGGGGCTCTTGGTTGTGCAAGTTGACGCTCTTTCTTGCAGCGGAGCGGAAGCTTCGGCGAGCCGCGTGCGTGAGCACGCGGTTGCTACCGTTTGTGGCCGATGCTACGCTGGCCAACCGCCGGCTTACGCCGGCGGCTCGCCGTTTGGTGTGTGAGTCGGCGTTTTTCTCGCTTTGGCGAGCCCCCGGCTTTAGCCGGGGAGAGCCGGAAAAACGCGTGGCGATCTTCTCCGCCGACTGAAGTCGGCGGCTCGCCGTTGCGTGAAAACGCACGCTTGTTTTTGCGCCACGGTAACAGTTACGGCGAGCCGCGTGCGTCAGCACGCGGTTGCTACCGTTTGTGGCCGATGCTACGCTGGACAACCGCCGGCTTACGCCGGCGGCTCGCCGATTGCAAGAATCGGCGTTTTTTGTGGCATCGGTGCGGAAGCTCCGGCGCAAGGCGCAAGCCGCAAGTCGATTCCGTCTCTCCCCCCGCTTACGCGGGGGGCTCTTGGTTGTGCAAGTTGACGCTTGTTCTCGCACCGGTGCGGAAGCACCATCCGCAAGACCCACGACCCAAGACCCACGACTCACGGCTCTATACGCCACAAGCCGATTACGTCTCTCCCCGCACGGACGTGCGGGGCTCGGTGCTTTTTTCCTCGGCAGATTTCTTGCGGGCCGGGGGTTCCAGCAGCCAGGCGTGCACCACCAGCATCAGCACGCCGCAGACCAGCAGGCTGTCGGCGATGTTGAACACGGGCCAGTCGAACTTGTCGTAGTAATAGACGTGGATCCAGTCCCGCACCGCCCGGACCGGGTCCCCCGGGTGGTGGCGTACGCTGCCGTCGGCATGGAGCACCACACGATGCCAGGAAAGTCCGTGCAGTCCCAGGCGGTCGTACAGGTTGCCCAGGATGCCGGCCACCACCAGCCCCAGGGCCACCACCAGCCAGCGGTCCTGGATGGCCCGACCCCAGGCAAGCCACAACAGGATGCCGCCCAGCGCCGCCAGTGACAGTAGGGCAAAGAGCCACGAGAGCCCGTCGCCCAGGCCGAACAAGGCCCCCTCGTTGTAGGTGGTTTCCAGGCTGAGCACCCCGGGCACAAGCACCCAGGGCGGCTGCTGTCCGGGCAAGCCCAAGCGATTAAAAACCCACCACTTGCTCCCCAGGTCCGCCACCGTCCCCAGCAGCACCAATAGCCCGAACACCACCCAAGCCCCTCGGGCCTTTTGGGCGGGTGGCCGGGCCGGGGCGTTGGTTTCGGCGGGGGGCGACGATTCGGTCACAGGCGGCACTCCAAGCAAACGCGGTTGGGGGATTGCCGTGATTATCCAGCGGGCCGCAGGGGGTGTCGAGACTCTCGGAAGCGGCTCTCCCGGTCCCCGACAAAACTGGGAGCTAGGAGCGTTTTTTCTTCTTGCGTTTTTTCTTCTTGCGTTTCGAGGGGACCGTGGCCACCTTCTGACCAAGCAGTTGGAGCTGCTCGTCACTTGGGGAACTGGCAGCGGCAGCGGGTTCCGCCTCATTGGCCGGGGCCGAGGAGCCGGCAGGGGAAGGCTCCGCCTCGGCTCCGGCCGCAGGCTCGGGCCGGGGGGATGCGGCAAGCGCTTGTTCCTCGGCCGGAGAAGGGCGGGCTTTTGGCCGCTCGTTCAGGCCCGGCCTCCGCTCTGCAGGTTTTGCGGGGTGCTGGGAATCGGGCTGCTGCTGGGCCGACAGAGATGTCTTTTCCTGCACGAGTTCCCCCGGGAGCTGAAGCTGCCGTAGCAGCGTGCGGGCATAGAGCACCAAGGCCAGCACCAGAAACAGGTGGCCCGTCATTTCGGCCCCCTCCTCCAGCATCACACCCCGGGCACCGGATTGGGGCCAGAGCCACTGCAACTGGGCCAGCACGGCCACCAGGTAGCTCAAGGCCGTCATTCCCAGGGCGGTCAGAGCCGCCGGCGAGGCCGACAGCTCCCGCAGCAGAAACCCCCCCAGCGGGACCAGCACCACCAGGTAAGCTGCCACCCACCACAGGGAGCCGTCTCCGGCGATCCGCGTGCCGGTCAGGTGGCTCATCATCTCCTTGAACCCTTCGTGAAGGCTGCCGGTTTCGTCGATGCTCATCAGCAGCCACACGCCGCAGCCCAGCAGCCAGAAGCGGTAGCGAGCCCGATAGTCGTCCAGCCGATGGCGGCGGACGGTGTAGATGAACCAGCTCAACCCGGCCGCCAGCAACAGCAGCGTAGAGGAGTACCACACGGCCAGCGACCCTTCGCCGTCCAGATCCAGGGCCGCCACGCGGCCGTCGGTGGTCAGGTGGGCCAGGCGAGGCATCCAGGCGTAAAGCCATTCCAGCAATGCTATCACCCCCACGCCGGCAAGCCACCACAGGGCCAGCACCCAGCCGCGGCGAGGGATCAGGTCGGCCAGGCGCACCATGCCGTCGCGTTGGGCCTCCGGGGGATAGAGCAGCGAGCGGCGCGGAGCCTCCGCAGGGGCTGCGGCCTGGGAATCAAGCTGCGCAGCCGGTTCCTGCCGGGTCGCTTCTTCCAAAAGCAGCAAGCGGCGGCGTTGTTCCGGATCGCTTCGGCGTCGGTGCATGGCGGCCCTATGGTAGTGCTTTCCCACAAGCAGGGTAAGGGCAACTTGGGCACTGGCAGGTTCGCAAATCGGCGACTTTTCCGGTTTGCGGACACAGACTCTCCCAGCGGCGGCCGGCCCTGGGCACCCGGGACGATTCCCTGCGGCAAGGTGCCCGATTGCCCTTGCCCCGGACGCCTTGGCCGGCCAAACTCACGCCGCGAGCGGGTGGTTTGGCTTTTGACTCCTTGCGGCGGGAAAAGACCGTGCCCTCCCTTTCTCTCCCATACGAAGATCGTCCCGTTCTGGTGCTGGGCGCCACCGGTACACTGGGGGCAGAGCTTTGCCGCCAGAGGCCTGACGAGGTTGTGGGATTAGATCGCCGCCGGGTGGACCTGCGCCGCTGGCGGCAGGTGCGGCAGGTTCTGTGGCAACTGCGCCCCCAAGCGGTGATCCACGCCGCCGCCGCCACCGACGTGGACTGGTGCCAGCGGCATCCGCGGGAGTGCTTTGCCGTCAACGCTTTCTCCGTGGCCGTGGTGGCCGAAGTGTGCCGGCGGTTGGATGTGCCGCTGGTGTACATCAGCAGCAGTTTTGTCTTCGGCCAGCAAAGTGCCCACGGCCCCTGGCACGAAACCCATCGCCCCTGCCCCGGTAACGCCTACGCCCGCAGCAAGCTCCTGGGCGAACAGTACGCCCGGAGCTGCCCGCGGCATTTGATCGTGCGCACTTGCGGGCTGTTTCACCACCGGCCCTCCCGCCGCCGGGGGTTCGTGCAAAGCATCCTCACGCAAGCGGCCTTGGGAAGGCGCGTGCGGGTGGTTCGGGACCAGTGGGCCAATCCTACCTACGTGCCCGAGCTGGTCCGGGCCCTCTGGTTCCTGCTGCAAAGCTGCCGGCAGGGGAGAACCGCGTGGGGGACCTATCACGTGGTCAACGGCCCAGCCGTCACCTGGTACGAGTTTGCCCGGGAGCTGGTCCAGGCGGCCGGTTTTGATGTGCCGGTGGAGCCGATCCGAAGCGAACAGTTCCCGGCCGTGGCCCCCCGGCCTCGCTTCGCCGTGCTGGCTACGCAAAAGTACGCCCAAACAGGCGGCCCGGCCATGAGCCCTTGGCCCCAAGCACTGGCCCGGTGTCTTCACCAGCTGCGCAACCGTGCCGGCCAAGCCCCACTGCCCCTTTGCCCGGGTGCAGACGGAACAGAACAAGCCGCCGCAGTGATCTAATCGTCCACGAAGTTCACCCCGACGCGGACGCGGGCCGCAACCGGCTTGCCACCCCGCGTGGCCGGTTGCCATACCCAGCGGAGCACTCCCTGTTGGGCCGCCCGGTCCAGGGCAGGGTGCCCGCTGGAGCGATACACCTTGGCACTTTTTACCCGGCCGTCTTTGCCGATCACCAACGTCAGCCACACCGTGCCGGTGGGACGGGGGAAGATGTCCGGGTAAACGGGGTCCGGGCGATAGACGATCCGAGGAGCTAGGGTGCGATCCGTACCTACCGCATCGGCCAAAGGAGCCGCTCGGGTAGCCGGACTGGGCAGTTGGGTTTGCCGAGCTGTCGGCATCCGCCTGGCCGTGCGAAGCCGGGGGTGGGCGGCGGTTTGGTTTTTCGGGGGTGTAGCGGCGACTTGCTGCGTTTGGGCCTGTTGGGGCGGTGAGGGCGCGGGCTCTTGGGCAGGGGGGAGCTGCGGCAACTTGAGCTCGGCACGCGCCAGCAGCTTGCGCAGCGGAGCGGCCGCAGGCTGCAAGCGAGGCGGTGTGGCCTCTGCCCGTTTGGGTGTTTGATGCCGCACCGCGGCGTGGAGCACTTCCAGCGAATCGGGACGGGGCGGCTGCGGCGGCTGCGGCTCTGGCACCGGGGGAAGCTCCTCCGGCAGCGGGGGAGCTTCCGTGGGCTCTTCCTCCGGCCGAGGAATCTTCACCTCCAGCTTTTGCGGTGGGGAAGCCACCGAGGCTTGCGAACAGATCAAAGTGACCACCTCCGGGTTGCCCGGTAGCTTCGGGCGGGTCGTCTCCAGCGAACTCTCCCACGCCAACGCCGCCAGCACCGCTGTGTGGAACACCAGCGAGGAAAACCAGCCCAGCAGCTGCCCCCCGGTGCTCGCAGTGTCCGAGCCCAACAGGGGGCGATCCAGCACCGGCAACCAGGGAACTTCGTGTTCCGCAGAACCACTCATCGACCGAAAGCTGCACGAGGAATACGTCCAAGGAGCCGAATGCCCGCCGCCCAGAAGGCACAGCTTCCCCCCAGGCGTCGTGCTTTGCCTTCTGTTCGCCTTCCGGGGGCCAGATTCTTCCCGAGCGGCGCAAGTCGCTTTGCCTATGGGAGATATGGCGAACAGGCTAGCTCGGGATCACATACGGCTCCCGCTGCTTTCGGGAGAGCATGGCGTTGGCCTCCTCGTCGCCCACGAACCGCTCCTTCGCAGCGTCCCATTGCAGCTTCCGCTGCAAGCGGCAAGAGATGTTGGCCAGGTGGCAGGCCGAAACCGATCGGTGCTGGCTCACCACGTCCGATACCGGCGTGCTCCGCTGACGCACCGCCTCCACAAAATTGCCCATGTGGCTCCCCGGACGCGAGCCGCGATACAGCTTCAGAGCCAGCTCCATGATCCGGTCCTTCAGCTGGGCATCGGCATCCTGCTGTTCGATGGGCCGGCCGGTGATGCGGCCCCGGTTCACGTAAATGCGGCCCCGGGTCCCCTCGATCAGAATGCCTTCGTTCCCCCCGCGCACTTCCACTTTCACGTCCCCAGGGTAGAGCATGTCCACCACCGGGTACTTGGGCGTGTTATAGCCGCCGGGAATGTTAGGCATCTTGGTCCGCGAGCCGTCGATCCATACCGGTCCGCCGTGTTCCACGTCCAAGGCCCATTGCACGATGTCCATGTGATGGGCTCCCCAGTCGGTCATAATCCCCCCGGAGTACTCGTACCACCAGCGAAACGTGAAATGGCACCGCTGAGGGCAATAGGGCACCTTGGGGGCTTGGCCCAGCCAGAAGTCCCAGTTCAGGTGTTTGGGCACGGGCTGCGGCGGGAACGGGCCGCCTTCCTTGGTCGAAAGGGGCAACTGCACCAGGATGCGGCGAATCTTGCCCAACTGGCCGCTGCGTACGGTGGCCACCGCCCGGAGGAACCGCAGCCCCATCTCGCTCCGCTGCTGGGTGCCCACCTGGAACACCCGCCCGGTCTCCTTCACCACGCGGCAGAGCTTCTGGCCCTCTTCCACGGTGAGCGTCAGGGGCTTTTCGCAATAGACATCCTTGCCGGCCCGGAGAGCCTCGATGCAGGGGGCGGTGTGCCAGTGGTCGGGGGTGCCGATGGTCACAAAGTCGATATCCTTGCGCTCCAGCAACTTGCGGTAGTCTTCGTAGACTTCCGCCTTGCCTCCGGCCACCTGGCGCGCCCGCTCGGCATGGTTACGGTCCACGTCGCACACGGCCACCACGTCCCCAAACCGCATGGCGTGCCGCATGATGACCGTGCCCCGGCCCCCGACGCCAATGGCCCCAATGCGAAATCGATCGTTCTTCGACCGGGGAGCACGAGGTGCCCCCAGAACCAAATCAGCCATCCACGGCGTGGCCACGGTAGCGGCAAGGGCACTTTGAACAAACCGGCGGCGAGAAAAACGACTCATGCTACAACTCCTTGTTGCTTTGGGCGGGTACAATTTTCTATCACCGAGCGGGAACTCCCAACGCCCCTTCCAGCATACCCGGCACCGGAGCCGTTTGCCACGGTGGCCCACGCCGGGGGCAAAAAGAAAAAAGCAAAGAGAGAAAAATGAGGAGGCGACGAGCCGCGCACGTCCGCCAGCGGAGGGCTTGGAGGCGTGGAGGCTTGGAGGCCTGGGGGCGTGGAGGCTTGGAGGCTTGGAGGCATGGCGAGCCGCCGGCGTCAGCCGGCGGTTGGCTAGTGCAATAATGGCCACAAACGGTATCAACCGCGTGCTGACGCACGCGGCTCGCCGGAGATTCCGCTCCGGCGGAGGCTTGGAGGCTTGGGGGCTTGGAGGGAGCAAGAGCCCCGCACGTTAGTGCGGGGAGAACAGCGAATCGGCTTGCGGCGTGCGGCTTGCGCTGGAGCTTCCGCTCCGGAGGTCTTGGGTCGTGGGTCTTGGGTCTTGCGGTGGTGCTTCCGCACCGATGCAAGAACAAACGTTTCTTCTTGCAACCGGCGAGCCGCCGACTTCAGTCGGCGGAGAAAATCGACATGCGTTTTTTCTTGGCTCTCCGGGCGGCTAAAGCCGGGGACTCGCCACACGTGATCTCACACCGGCGGCCAATTGCCAGCGTCAGTCGGCGGTTAAACGGCGAGCCGGGAGCGTCAGCTCCCGGTTTCCTGAACAAGAACAACCGGGCCCTTTCGCCCCCAAGGGGCATTTCGTGCTGACAGGTAACTTCCGAGCCGATAGAATCAAATAGAAGTTGGGGAGGGGGGGTATTCGCCCGTTGCGAGCCGTGCTTATGAGTGCCGCATCTGAAGAAACTCGCTGCGAAGGTCCTGTGCCCTCCCAGGATCTCTGGTGGCAGCAGCAAGAACGGGTCAGCCCGTGGCGTCGGGCCGTGTGGCTTTCGGCCCATGTGTTGGGCGGGTGGTTTTTCTTTTTGCTGGGTGCCTGGGCCAGCGTGGTATTGCATGTGGTAGCTCTGGCCGCGCTTGCCCTGTGGCCGATGTTGCTGGAAGGCGAGCCGCGCGAAGTGGTTTACCAGGTGGAGTTCCACGAGCCGCTGCCGGAGCCGGAACAGCCCGAGCCGGAATCGGTGTTGCACCTTCAGCCGGACGAGGAGCCGCAGGAACAACTGCTGGCGGCCCAGACGATGGCCGTGGCCCGGCACTCCGACCCGTTGCCCAAGCAGGTGGTCTTTTCCCAGAGGCTGGAAAACCTGCGGGAGCTCCCGGTGCATCCGCTGCCCACGGAGGAGCAGTTGGGGCTGTTGGAGCACGAGCTGCTTCGCCGGCCCGGGGCCGCGGGCGTGGAGGCGGTGAACGTCCAGGGGGCCGTGGACCGCATCACGCAGGAGATCGCCCTGAACCTGGAAAAACGCAACGTGCTGCTGGTGTGGCTGATGGACCGCAGCTTGAGCATGGAGGACCAGCGGCAGCAGGTGGCCCAACGCATGCAGCGCGTGTACGCGGAACTGGAGCAGCTTGGGCTGTTGGGCCGGCGGCGGTTGCTGGCCGGGGTGGTGGGCTTTGGGCAGCAGCCGGTGGTGGTGGTCGAGCCCACCGAGGATGCCCAGCGCGTGGCCGAAGCCATCCTGCAAATCCCCCCGGATGAAAGCGGCGTGGAGAACGTCTTTGCCGCCGTGGCTGCCTGCGTGGAGCGGTTCGTGCCTTACATCCGCCAAGGGCGGCGGAAGCTGATGCTGGTGGTGTGGACCGACGAGTCGGGCCAGGACGTGGCCCTGGTCGAACAAACGGTGGCTCTCTGCCAGCGCGTGGGTGCCCAGG
>JALSGI010000873.1 GCA_026982835.1 Planctomycetota bacterium
CTGCATCTGCTGCGGATAGATGTCGCGGTAGGCGTTGAGCACTTCGATGGGGACCTGAGCATTTTGATCCTTGGGATCGACCGATCCGATCTCAACCGCAAAATCGTACTCCTCACTGTTGGGCCATACGAAAAATGGCCGCTGCCGCTCGTACAGCACCGCCCACGCCCGGTCCACCTGCTTGGCCAACTCGGCACGCAGCTGCTCCACCTCACGGGCCCAGCTCGGGTTCGGGTTGTTGGCTGAGTTCAGGCCATTGAGTTGCGTAACCAGGTTCTGGAGCTGGCTTTCGCGCTGCTGCACGTTCTCAGAAAGCCGCGAAATGTTGCCGTAGCCAATCAGCGGCACCAGCACCGCAACCGCCGAAAAGATCCAGAAGCGATATTGCCACAGTTGTTTCAACTGATCCATTGGTACGGACCTCTTCTCGCTGCCACCCCCCGGGGCCAAACCTCACGGCGTTGCCTGTCCTTGCGGCGGCGGTGTTGCCGGCTGCGTTGGTGCGTTGGCCGGCCCCGAAGTACCCGGCTGCTGGGCCGATGGCCCCGGAGTCGCAGGCTGTTGTGGTTGCTGCTGCTGCTGCGCGCGTTCTTGCTGAACCTCTTGCTGTCGAATCGCGCGGGGCCGCGGCCTGGGGTTCTGGGTCAGGTAATCACGGATCTCTTTGGCCACCTCCGCAAGTTCCTTGCGGCTGTCGGAAGGTGTTGGTTTCCAGGCAAACTCGATGATGAAATCCGTTCGCGGTAGGCGGACCACGTTCGCCGGCCGCTGAGCAGCACCTGGCTGAGGCAACCCCGTTCCGCTAGCCGCTCCGCCGGGCAGCCCCCCGGGCCCGCCCCCCATACTCATGTAACCTTCCTCCCCCCCGCCCATCGCGTAGCCTGATCCACTACCGTAGCCACCACTCATGGGGCTGGCCGACATCATACCACTGCCCGTGTCTGAGCCGTAGCCAGTGCCTGTGCCCGAGCTGCGGGAAGCAACCGCCCCACTGCCGCTGGCTCGCCGCAGACTGGGCGGCTGCTCGCTAGGATTCCACAACGTCGTCTCGTTAGCCGTGAGTGTAATGTGCGAGACCCCAAGCTGCCGAAGACGCGCCGATTCCTGCAGCTTCCAGAGTACGCGGTACGTGTGCGTCTCGGTCAGCTT
>JALSGI010000874.1 GCA_026982835.1 Planctomycetota bacterium
CTGGAAGGTCCAGCAGATGAAGGCGGTGAACCCGCCGGTTTCGTCCTGCAAGCGGCGGATTTGTTCCAGGTGCTCGATGCGGTCGGCCAGGGTTTCCACGTGGGCGAACATCATGGTGGCCGTGCCTCGGCCGCCCAGCAGGTGCCACTGGCGGCACACTTCCAGCCACTGCTGGCTCATGCATTTGCCGCGGGTGATCTGCCGCCGCACGCGGTCCACCAGGATTTCGGCCCCGCCGCCAGGCAGCGAGCCCAGGCCCGCCTCCTTCAATCGCAAAAGCACTTCCCGCACCGGCAGCTTGAACACCTTGGTGAAGTGCCAGATTTCGGCTGGGCTGAAGCCGTGGATGTTCACCTGCGGGAAGCGGCTCTTGATGTCCCGCAACAGCTCCTCGTACCAGGAAAGCGGCAGCTTGGGATGAAAGCCCCCCTGGAGCAGGATCTGGTCGCCGCCCAGGGCCACGGTTTCTTCGATCTTGCGGTAAAGCTCTTCCCGCTCGATCACGTAAGCGTCCGTATCGCCCAGCCGACGGTAAAAGGCGCAAAAATCGCACGTGGCCGAGCAGATGTTGGTGTAGTTGATGTTGCGGTCGATGTTGTAAGTCCGCCACGGCTCGGGATGCAGCCGCCGGGTGACCGCATCGGCCGCCTGGCCCAGGGCGGTCAGGTCGTCGCACTCCAGCAACAGCAGCCCTTCCTGGGGCGAGAGCCGCCGGCCCTGGACGGCCTTGTCCAACACGCGGGCAATCGCCTTGCTGACCAACGGGGCGCTCCTTGTGCTGGGGACGATCGTTTTTTTCGCGCTGTCTCCGGGAGCTTACGCTCCCGGCTCGCCGATTTGCGTTTGTTTTTGCAGTGGAGCGGCAGCTCCCAGTGGCTGGCGGCCCTGCCGCCTCTCCGGGAGCTAAAGCTCCCGGCTGGCTGTGTGCCGTTCAAAGTCGGCGAGCCGCATGCGTGAGCATGCGGTTGTTTCCACGGTGGTCGCCCGTTTCATCCACCACCGGCTGACGATGCGCGGCTCGCCGTTTTCTCCTCCGCCGACCGAAGTCGGCGGCTCACCGGTGGTAACGCTTGCGTTTGTTCTTGCATCGGAGTGGAAGCACCTGCTCAAGACCCAGGACCCAAGACCGCAGGCGTTTCACCGCTGTTG
>JALSGI010000875.1 GCA_026982835.1 Planctomycetota bacterium
CATCACCGCCGGCGTGCCGCCCACGCGGTGCAAATCCTCCTGGACGAAGCGGCCGCTTGGCTTCAGATCGGCGATGTAGGGCACGCGGTCGCTTACTTGCTGGAAATCGTCCAGGGAAAGGGGCACATCCACACTGCGGGCAATGGCGATCAGGTGCAGCACGGCGTTGGTCGAGCCGCCCAGGGCCATGACCATCACCATGGCGTTTTCAAAGGCCTCGCGGGTCATGATGTCCCGGGGCTTGATGTCCCGCTCCAGCAGCAGCCGGATCGCCTCTCCGGCCCGGCGGCACTCCTGGAGCTTGGCCGGGTCCTCGGCCGGGATCGAGGAGCTGTAGGGCAACGACATGCCCATCGCTTCGATGGCCGTGGCCATCGTGTTGGCCGTGTACATGCCGCCGCAGGCCCCGGCGCCGGGACAGCTGCGCTTGACGATCTCCTTGCGCGTCTGTTCGTCGATGCGGCCGGCGATGTACTCGCCGTAGGACTGGAAGGCCGAAACGATATCCAGCTTCCGCTCCTCCCAGCAGCCGGCGCGGATCGTGCCCCCGTAGATCATGATGGCCGGGCGGTTAAGCCGCCCCATGGCGATCACGCTGCCGGGCATGTTTTTGTCGCAGCCGGGCAGGGCGATCAGGGCGTCGTACCACTGGGCGCACATCACGGTTTCGATGCTGTCGGCGATCAGGTCGCGGGATTGCAGCGAATAGCTCATCCCCTCGGTGCCCATCGAAATGCCATCGCTCACGCCGATGGTGTTGAACCGCATGCCCACCAGCCCCGCCTCCTGCACGCCGCGTTTCACTTCGGCGGCCAGCTCGTTTAAGTGCATGTTGCAGGTGTTGCCCTCGTACCACATGCTGCAAATGCCCACCTGGGCCTTGTTCATGTCCTCTTCGGTCAGGCCGGTGCCGTAGAGCATGGCCTGGGAGGCGCCTTGGCTTTTGCGCTGGGTGATACGGCTGCTGTAGCGGTTCAGTTGGGCCATGGGGCAAACTCCACCAGCGGGAAGGAGGCACGTTTGGCATCCGGCCCCGGGGCCGGTTCCACTTTTCCGCAAAGGCATCCCTGGGGCAGCAAAACGTCGATTTTAGGGCAGCCGTCCTCTTTGGCCTAGTGGCGCGGCGGTTGCGGGTGTGAACCTCGAAAACTGGGCTTGCTTGCGTACACGCGGCCGAAGCTGCATGCCGGAAAAACGCATGGTCTTGTTTTTCTCCGCCGACTGAAGTCGGCGGCTCGCCGGTTGCGTGCGTTCTCGTAACAGCGAGCCGCGAGTGTCAACTCGCGGAGCCAATCTGCGAGTCGGGGCGTGTTTTTCTGTTTTTCATAGTCTCCGGGAGCGGACGCTCCCAGCTCGCTGTTCAACCGCCGTCTGACGGCGCGCGGCTCACCACCCCCCAAGCCCTCCCCGAGCTGAAGCTCGGGGCTCGCCGATTGCAAGAAGAAACGCTTTTTCTCGCACTGGTGCGGAAGCACCCGCCCAAGACCCAGGACCCACGACCCAAGACCTCTGGAGCGAAAGCTCCGGCGAGCCGCGTGCGTCAGCACGCGGTTGGCGAGCCCCGGGCTTTAGCCCGGGGAGAGCCAAGAAAAAACGCATGTCGATTTTCTCCGCCAGCTAAAGCTGGCGGCTCGCCACCCCTCCAAGCCCCCAAGCCTCCACGCCTCTAAGCCCCCATCCCCTCCACGCCCCCGGTGCGGAAGCACCGCCGCAAGACCCAAGACCCACGACCCACACGCTGACGTGTTCCCGCTCCTCCGGGAGTTCGTGCTCCCGGCTCACCACCGCCTCTGGAAAACCCATGTGCTTTACAGCCTGCCTGGCGGTAGAATAATAAGAGGTTCGGCGCGCGGCTGCCGCCCTGCTATTTGCTTTGCTAGTGCCGCATGGTTTTGCCGAAGGAGACCCCCACGGCGTGAAAGACCCCCAACGTACGGCCACCGTGGCCTCGGAAGGGGCCATCTTGGTGTCGATTCAACTTTCCCAGGACCGCTGCCTGGAAGACCCCCTGGCCGAACTGCAAGGTCTGGCCGAAACGGCCGGAGCCCATGTGTTGGGACGGGTTTATCAAAAGCGCGAAACGCCCGATTCGGCCACCTACCTGGGCAAAGGGAAGGCCGAACACCTGGCCCAGCTGGTTCGATCCACCGGGGCCGATGTGGTGCTGTTCGACAACGATCTTACCCCCAGCCAGAAACGCAACCTGGAAAAGCTCACCGGCTGCAAGGTGCTGGACCGCACCGAGCTGATCCTGGACATCTTTGCCACCCACGCCCGCACCTACGAGGCCCGACTGGCCGTCGAGCTGGCCCAACTGAAATACTCTCTGCCCCGGCTTAAGCGGATGTGGACGCACTTGTCGCGGATCCGGCACGGGATCGGGATGCGCGGGCCGGGCGAAAAGCAGCTGGAAGAAGACCGCCGGTTGGTGGAAAAACGCATCCACGACCTGCAAAGCGAGCTGGAAGTGATCCTCCGCCGCAAGGAGCGCCAGGTGGCCTCCCGAAACGGCACCCGCACTGTGTCGCTGGTGGGCTACACCAACGCCGGCAAAAGCACGTTGATGAACGCTCTGACCGGCTCCCAGGTGGAAACCCGCAACCGGCTGTTTCACACGCTGGATACCCGCACGCGGCGGTGGCACTTGCCCGGTTGGGGACCGGTGCTGCTGAGCGACACGGTGGGCTTTATTCGCAACTTGCCCCACCATCTGATCGCCAGCTTCAAAGCCACGCTGGAAGAGGCCCGGCAGGCCGACTTGCTGCTGCACGTGGCCGACGCCTCCCACCCGGAAGTGCTCCAGCAGATCAGCGCCGTCTATGCCGTGCTGGAGGAGCTGGGCATCGAAAGCAAGGACACGCTGCTTTTGCTCAACAAGATCGACCGGATCGGCTCGCCGGGAGTGATCGAAGCGATCCAGCTGCGCTACCCGGGGGCCATTCCCATCAGTGCCCGCACGGGCCAGGGCCTGGACGCTTTGGCCGGGGCGGCCAGTTTCGCCCTGAGCCGCACTTTTGCCGATATTCGCGTCGAGGCCGACGTGTCCAACGGCCGCCTGCTGGCCTTCCTGGCCGACAAGGGGGAGGTGCTCTCCAAGCGGTTCGACACGACACGGATGCTGGTCCACTGCCGCATTCCGCGGGAATACCTGGGCCAGGTGCGGCATCACGGCGGACGGATCGTGGAAGAACTGGCGCCTGAGCAGCCGCAGTGGCAAGCCCGCGGTGCGTAGCCGCCGGCGCAAGCCGATTCTCCGCACTGGCGCGGAAGCTCCCAGTGGCCAGCTGTCCGGCAAGCCGCATGCGCAAACATGTTTTTTCTAGTGGTGGAGCTTGTTGCTTTGGTCGAAGCAACCGGGAGCTTACGCTCCCGGCTCGCCGTGGCGTGCAGGAATCGATGTTTGCTTTTGCTTCGGCGAGCCCCGGACTTCAGTCCGGGGAGAGCCGAAATAAACACATGTTTGTCGGTCTTCTCCGCCGACTGAAGTCGGCGGCTCGCCGGTTGCAAGAATAAACGCTTTTTCTTGCACTGGTGCGGAAGCACCGCCGCAAGACCCAAGACCCACGACCCAAGACCTCCGGAGCGGAAGCTCCGGCGCAAGCCGCAAGCCGCAAGCCGATTCTCGCCTGGAGCGGAAGCTCCCAGTGGCTGCGGCCCTGCCGTCTCCCCGCACTCACGTGCGGGGCTCTGTATCTCTCCAAGCCCCCACACCCCCACGCCTCCACGCCCTTTCCGAGCTGAAGCTCGGGATTCTTCAGGCAAACTCCACCACCGCCTTGATCGTCCCCCGGCGGCGGCGGTGGAACAGCTCCAGCGACTCTTCCAGCGAAACCTGCTCGGTCATCAGCTGCTTAAGCAACGGGCGGTGCGTGGGGGCCAGGCGTTGGAGCACCTGGAGTGCCTCCTCGAAATCGCGCGGGGCGGCGTTCACGCAGCCCAAGTGGATGTGATTGCGCACCAGTCCCACACGGATTAACTCCGTTACCACCAGCTCCGGCCCGCCCGGCTGCTGCCGACTCCCCAGCCAGACGATCACCCCGCAGGAGGCCACCGCCCGGGCCATGCGGACGATCACCTCTTCAGCTCCAGTACAATCCAGCAGCAGGTCGAAGCCGCTGGCCTCCACGTCGTCGAGCACTTCCCGGGGCAGTTCGCCACGGAGGTAGCGGGCGCCCCAGTCCTGGGCCAGCATGGCGCGGGAGGAATCCGGCTCATCCCGACCCCAAACCGTGCAGGGCCAGTTGCGTGCCCGGGCTATCACCAGGCAGGCAAAGGCGATGGGCCCCAGCCCCGTGATGAGCACCCGCGGCGGATGTTCCTGCCAGACGTCCTGGCCGAGTCGGGCCTGTTGGAGCAGTTGGGCCTCGTTGACCGCCTTGGCGGCCACGGCCAGCGGTTCGGTCAGCACGGCCACGTCTTGGATCGCCGCCGGTACTTTCCACAGGTATTGCGGCTCGTCCAGCCACCAGGAACAGGAGACGCCGTGGAGATGAACGATCCCCCGTTCCACGTATGCCTGCATCGGCAGCATGTCCACTCGGCGGTCGATCCAGCGGGGAGCGTGCTGGGGCGGGATGGCAAGTTGGGCTGGAGAGTCCTTGGGCCGCCGCACTACCGGCACCACCAGGTCGCCCACCTGGAGCCGTCCTGCCGCCTCCGGGCCGAGGGCTTCCACCCGGGCCAGCGATTCGTGCCCCAGCACCAGGAACTCTTCCCCCGGCGGGCACATTGGCCGGGCGGCCGAGAGGATTTCCCGGTCCGTGCCGCAGATGCCCAACTGGAGCGAGCGGCACAACACTTGCTGGGCCTGCGGCTCGGGGGGCTCGGGCAACGTGACCAACTGCGGCTGGGAACTTCCCGGAAACGCGGCAACAGCTTTCATCCCGGCTGAGTCCTGCAACGTGGTGTGTTTATTTGCTTCTCCATGCAAAAACTAAACGCCGGCGGGGGATTTGCCAATGGGCCGGCGGTGCGGCTTACTCGGGGCCTTCGGGTTTGATTGGGTACCGCCGCAGCAACGTCCCCCCAAGGTTCAAGCTTGCAGTTGGTCTTGACCCTCTGCGGCCGCGGCAATAAGGTGCCCCCCCTTTTTCAGGGCCGCCGAGTGCGGTTGCGCCGAAGTTGCCAGCTTGCGGAAAGATTGTCTCCCATGCCAGCAATGCTTTCGTTGGGTCGCCGGGCGTGGCGGCCGCCTGCTTCGGGCCTTCTGGCCGCGGTGTTACTTGCCCTGTGCGGCGGCTGCCAGGTGCTGGACTTGTCGCTGCCGCAGTGGTTCAACGAGTCGGCCCAAGTGGAGGAGACCTCCGGGCGGCTCCGTGGTGCCAAAAAAACGCGACTGATCGGCGATGTGGCCCTGGTGAGCGGGCGAAACCAGATTGTGGTCGAAGGGGTGGGGCTTGTGGTCGGACTGCCTGGCACCGGCAGCGACCCGGCTCCGGGGGCTTATCGGGCCTTGCTGCTGGAGGAGATGCGCAAGCGGGGCGTGCCGCATCCCAATAAGGTGCTGGCCCGGTCTGACACCGCGTTGGTGATCGTCCGCGGGATTCTCCGCCCGGGCATGGAAAAAGGCGACCGCTTCGACCTGGAGCTGCGCGTGCCCGGACGCAGCGAAACCAAGAGCCTCCGCGGCGGCTACCTGCTGGAAACCCGGCTGACGGAAAAAGCCGTCGTGGGCGGTGCCGTGCACGAGGGCCGCCTGATGGCCTTGGGAGCCGGGCCGGTGATGGTCGATCCCGGAGCGGACCAGGCCGGAAACGAGCTGGCCCGACGCGGACGTGTGCTGGGCGGGGGCGTGGCCGTCAAGGGTTATTCGGTCGGGCTGCTGCTGCGGCCTGGATTTCAGAACGTGGCCTACAGTGCCCAGGTGGGCCATGCGATCAACCAGCGGTTCCACGTCTATCATCGCGGGCTGAAGGAGAACATGGCCACGCCGAAAAACGACGAGTGGATCGAGCTGAACATCCACCCTCGCTACAAGCACAACGTGGATCGTTATCTCCAGGTGGTGCGAGCCATCGCGTTGAAGGAATCCAGCGTGCAGCGCACCGCCCGACTCGACCTGCTGCAACAACGCCTCCTGGACCCGAACACGGCCGCCCAGGCCGCTCTGGAGCTGGAAGCCATCGGGCACGAAGCCGCCCCGGTGCTGCTGCGCGGCTTGGAGTCTTCGGATGCAGACGTGCGGTTCTATGCCGCCGAGGCGCTTGCCTATCTGGACCACGAACAATCCGGCAAGGCCGCACCCGTGCTGGCCCAATCGGCCCGAAGCGATCCGGCCTTGCGCCCCTTCGCCCTGGCTGCCTTGAGCAGCATGAACACCCCGGAAGCCTACGAGCAACTGCGGCAGTTGCTGCACGTTCCCAGTGCGCAGACGCGTTACGGGGCGTTTCGGGCTCTGTGGGCCATGAACCGCCGCGATCCGCTGGTCAAAGGAGAGCTGCTTAACAAGCAGTTCCACCTGCACGTGCTGGCCACCACGGGGCCGAAGATGATCCATCTGGCCCGCTCCTTCCGGCCCGAGGTGGTGCTCTTCGGGGCCCAGCAGCAGTTCCAGACTCCGCTGCTTCTGGAAGCGGGCAAGCACATCCTGGTGAAAGCCCCACCCGGGGGACCGGTGACCGTGAGCCGCTTCGAGTTGGGCAAGCCGCTGCAGAAGCGGCAAGTTTCGCCCCGGGTGGATGAGGTGATTCGGGCCGTGGCCGAGTTGGGCGGCACCTATCCGGACGTGGCCCAACTGCTGCAACAAGCCGCGGCAAAGAAAGTGCTGCCGGCCGATTCGCGGCTGGAGATCGACGCCGTGCCGCGTCCCGGCGAGGTGGACGCGGACGAACCGGCCGAGCCGACCCGGGCCAGGCGGCGCATCTGGAGCCCGCTCCCCTCGCTGTTCTCTACCCGCGGAGGACGCACGTCAAGCTCCCGCAGCTCCTCCCGTCTGGAAGGCTTCCCGAAGGAGGACTCCTCCCGGGAGGAGCAAACCCGGTGGTGGCAGCGGTTATGGGGGCAGGCCCTGGGCCGGTGAGCCTCCGGCAAGGCTAGTCCACCCGCCGCACCACGCCCACCACCACGCCCAGCACACGGGCGTTTTTCACGTAGATGGGCTCCATGGCCGCGTTGGCCGGTTCCAGCCGGATGCGCCGGTTTTCCGGCTCGGGATACCACCGCTTGAGTGTGGCTTCGCCTTCGTCGGTCAGGGCCACGACGATCTGCCCCGGCTGGGCCGTCTCCTGGCGGCGGAGGATCACGTAATCGCCGTCGGCAATCTGGTCCTCGATCATCGAATCGCCGCGCACCTGCAACGCCACCAGGTTCTCGCCGGAAAACAACGCCCCCAGGTCCAGCTCCTCCTGTTGCTGGATCGCCTCGTGCAACACCCCGGCGGCAATCTGCCCCAGCAGCGGCAACCCGCTTCCCCGGGGCGCCTCGGCTGTGAGCATGATGGCCCGGGACATGTTCGGCTCCCGGGTAATCAGCCCCTTGCGTTCCAACGCTCGCAGGTGACACATCACCCCGTTGGGCGAGCGGATGTTGAAGTGCCGGCCGATTTCGCGCACCGTGGGCCCGTAGCCGCGTGAGTGGATCTTCTGGCGGATGAACTCGTACACTTCGCGCTGCCGCCGGGTCAGTTGAGACAGATCGACCATGGCCACGACTCCTGCTGCAACAGGAAAGGTCCGCCGCGCACTTGCCACCGGTACAAATGTACAATATACGGATGTGCACAGTCAAGGGCCGCCTCCACTTTCCGGCAATTCTCTTTCGGGGGCGAGGACCGGGCAGAACCCGCGGCACCCCAGCGGAACCCGGTGCCAACGCGATTGCCTTTCTGAGATGAGATGAGACACAGATATGCACAAAGCAGCGGCATTGCTTGGGTTCCGCTGTGGCTGCCTCTTGCAACCGATGCACCCTCTTGAACGAAAACGCGTCCTGGGATTCAGCGTATCTTCTCAACCAAACTTCCTCCTCCTTGGCGACGTAAGTCCTTGGTAGCCCCGGGGTTGGGAAAATCGTCCTGTGCGCCGGCTGACTACGGGGAAGCCCCTGGCAGGGTTGGGCTGATGCCCAATAGTTCAAATGCTCTCGCTTGCAAGGGCGTGGGACGGGATTGCATCCAAAACGGTTGTGCCTCCCCGGCAGAGGCCAACTGCACCTGGTTGCTCGTAAGTGTGCCCAGCTCCTCAAGCAGACCCTGGAAACTCTGCGCCGGCAGGC
>JALSGI010000876.1 GCA_026982835.1 Planctomycetota bacterium
TCTTGGGCTTGAGGGATTCTTCCAGCCGCGTTGCGCCGGCCAGCCGCGCAGGGTCCTCGACCAGCTCCCGAGCCAGAAACTTGCTCATCCCCTTGAAGAAGCTGTAGAAGGGGAAGATCGTCAACAGCACGCGCCGCTCGAATGGTGTCAGAGCCGCATAGTCCACGTGTAACAGCTTGGCCCGCTGGGTGGCCTCCCGGATGTTCCGGCCCTGCAACACCTCCCCGAGCACGGCTGAAACGCGGTTGACGCCTTCCGTAAACCGGCTCAACTCGCGTCCGTAGTAGGTCGGCGCCCACTTGGTTGTGGTACGCGGCAACCCGGTAAGCGGGTCAATTTCTGCGGCACGGGCTATGCCCTTGTAACGCCCGAAGACGGCACGGCCAAGCTGTACCGGTTCCCTGTGCGGCAACATCCGCAGCGGGTTGCCCGGCTGTAGCGTGGACTCTCCCACCCGGGCGGCAATCACCTGGGAAGGGGTCACCGTCTCGCTGGCAACCAGGTAACGCTCCAGCCACTTGACGGCCTCCTCATCACTCTTGAGCCCCTTTACTCCCGCGCGGGTCAAGGCGGCAGCCAGCCCCTTGGGGGTTTTGCCGGTCATGATCTCGGCCGACCAGCGGTACACGCGCGGGATGTCCTTGATCCGCAACGCCCCGGCAAGCACGTTCTGCACAAGCCCGCCCACGCTGTTACGAACGTGGAATGCCGTCCAGGGGACGGTTACGTTTTCTGTCCACACGTCCCGCATCCACCGGGCGGCCTTTTCTAGCTGGGACAGCTGCTCCGGCTTGCCGATTGTGGAAGTGATGCGCACCAGGTCATCCGACACGCTTTGCGGCAAGTGAAGCTGGTCCATAACCGTCTCCAGCAGCCGCTTGCCCATCGCCTGGGCTGCCGCGTTGTCGGACTTGATGAGCGCCCGGGCCACCCCCAACACCCTTCTTGCTCTCAGGGCCTCGGCCCCTTCCTCTGCGATGTTCTTGGCGAAGTCCCGGGCCAGCGGATGGGGATTGCGCCCGATCCGGGCTAGAAGTTCCTCGGGAATCTGCACTTCCATGTTCCGCGGCAGCACCTTGGGCAGCCGCTCGGCCAGAAAGTCGGCTGCCGCTGGGTCGATCATAATCCGCTGCACCTGCTTG
>JALSGI010000877.1 GCA_026982835.1 Planctomycetota bacterium
CTACTACTACAGCTCGCTGGCGATGGTGCGCCCCTGGGTCCGCGGCTGGGAACGCAACGTGCAGGACGTGCATCCGTTCCACGGCACGGTGGACCCGCTGCCTGATGGGCGACCCGGGCACCCGGGCATCTGGATCGATCGCCGGCAGAAGCGCCGCCTGCTGCAAGGAGGCCGGTCGTGGTAGCCGTGTGGTTTGTGCTGCGTCGGGTGTTCTGGATCGCGGTGACGGTGTGGGTGGTGTTCACCGTCTCTTTCCTGCTGATGAAGGCCGTGCCCGGCGGGCCGTTCGACCGGGAACGGGCGCTGGATCCGGCCATCGAGGCCCGGCTCAAGGCTCGCTACGGACTGGATCGCCCGCTGTGGGAACAATACTGGAACGAACTGCGGCACGCCCTGCGAGGCGACCTGGGCTACAGCTTCCGCATGCCCGATTTGACCGTAAACCAGATCATCGCTCAGGGGTTGCCCATCTCGGCCTCGCTGGGCCTGCTGGCCCTGAGCTTTGCCCTGGCCCTGGGACTCTCAGCCGGAGTGCTTTCGGCCCTGTGGCGGGGCACGTGGCTGGATGTGTCGCTGCGGCTGGCGGCCACCGTAGGGATCGCCCTGCCTAGCTTTGTGGTGGCGGGGCTGGCGATTTTGGTGTTTGTGTTTTTGATTCCGCTTTTCCCTGCGGGTGGTTGGGGCTCGCCGCGACAGTTGGTGTTGCCGGCCCTGTGCCTGGGCGGGCCGTATGCCGCTTACATCGCCCGGCTGGCCCGCACCTCGATGCTGGATGTACTCAGCCAGGACTACATCCGCACTGCCTATGCCAAGGGCCTGCCGCGGCGGAGGATCATCCTGGTCCACGCCCTCCGCGGGGCGCTGCTGCCGGTGGTGAGTTTCCTGGGCCCGGCCGTGGCCGGCATCCTGACCGGCTCGCTGGTGATCGAGGAGATTTTTTTCATCCCGGGTCTGGGCGTGCATTTCGTGCAGGCGGCGCTGCAGCGGGATTACACGCTGGCCATGGGGCTGGTGCTGCTCTACACGGTGCTCATCTGCGTGATGAACCTGCTGGTGGACCTGGCCTATGCGGTGCTCGATCCGCGAGTGAAACTGGAGTGAGTCCGAAGGCATGGGGGCTTGAGGGCTTGGAGGCGTGGGG
>JALSGI010000878.1 GCA_026982835.1 Planctomycetota bacterium
CCCCCTTGAGCGGCCGCAACGCAACAGCAAGGCCACGCGGCACAGCCGCAAGTTCACGCTGGTGGTGGTCCACGCCGACTCAGGGCTCACCGGTCTGGGCGACGCCTACGGCGATCAGGCCATCATGGACTGCATTCTCCAACGCCGCCTGGGGCCCATGCTCCTGGGGGCCGATCCCCGGCAGATCGACCAGGTGTGGCAGCGGCTTTTTGCCTCCCGGGCCATCTGGGAACCGGGCGGTTCGGTCCTTTGCGGCATCAGCGCCGTGGAGGTGGCCTGCTGGGACCTGTGGGCCAAAAGCGAAGGGGTACCGGTGTGCGAGTTGCTGGGGGGTCGAAAACGCCAGTGGATTCCGGCCTACGCCAGCGATCTGCACTGGGACACCCCGCAGTGGATGGCCGAAACGGCCGCCCGGTACGTGGAGCAGGGGTTCCGGCACGTCAAGTGCCACGTGGGCGCCCCGGGGGAATTCGATCGGGACCTGAAGCGCCTGGAAGCGGTGCGGCAGGCCATCGGCCCGGAGGCGGAGCTGATGGTCGATTTGAACACGGGGATGGACTACCAGCAGGCGCTGCGGTTCGGCCGGGCGATTGCCCCCTTGCGGCCCTTCTGGCTGGAGGAGCCGCTGCCGCCGTGGGACTTTGAGGGCCACCGCCTCCTGGAGGGGGAGCTGGGTTACCCGGTGGCCACGGGCGAGAACCTGTTTACCATCCACGGCTTTCGGCCCGCCTGGAACCCGCTCTGCTGCCGCTACCTGATGCCCGATGTACTCCGCTGCGGAGGACTGGCCCAAATGCAGCAGATTGTGCGCGAGGCCACTGCGGCCGGGATGATCGTCACTCCGCACAACTACTCCAGCGGCGTGGGCCTGGCCGCCACGCTGCACCTGATGGCCGCCGAGCCGCAGATGCAACTGCTGGAATACGATCCCACCGGAACGGCCATCTACGAAGAACTGTTTCCCCAGCCCCCGGAAGTCCACAAGGGACAGGTGCGGGTGCCTTCGGGGCCGGGGTTGGGCGTGGAACTGGGTGAAGAGGTGATCCAGCGCTACGGCGTGCGCAGCTTCACTGTGAAATGAAGCGGGGCAAGTGGCGTTTGTTACGGCGTAGGAAGCATCCCTTACTCCGCTTCGTAGTGC
>JALSGI010000879.1 GCA_026982835.1 Planctomycetota bacterium
CCACTGCTCCACGGCCCGGCGGTGATCCGCCTGGCGGCGGCGGTCCATCCACGGGTTGATCTCGTACTGGATGCCGTAGTATTCCGGCGGGCACATCAACACCGTGGGGCGATCCGCGTAAGGACTGGCCGCCTGGGGCATGCGTCTCCTCCTTGATGAAGGAACGGCCGGGGAACGCTCCAGCCCCCGTTCGCATCGGGGTGGAGTATGCCACAGCTTCCCCCACAGGCTCAACCGCGCCCGAAACACCTCCCCGGCGCCGTGCTGGGAAAAATCTTTGAAACCGGATGAAATTGTCCACAAAATGGGCTATCATGGTCCCGGTGCTGAGAACACTCCGCGTTTACTCGGCTGGGAGGAGATGCGATGGCCAACCTGTTCACCCCGGAACAAGAAGCCCGGTACCGCGAAGATGGGTTTATCGTGCTGCGCGGCTTGCTTTCCCAAGAGGAGGTGGAACTGCTGAGTGATTTTGCCCGCAGCGACCAGCAACTGGCCCAAAGCGCCTATGGCCGCCGCGACGCCACGGGCCAGCCGGTCCGCCTGGCCTTGTGGAACGAGCCGGACACGCCCCCTTACGGTCTGCTGAGCCGCCTGCCGCGGATCGCCGACCGGGCCGAACAACTGCTAGGGGAAGAAGTCTATCACTGGCACACCAAGCTCATTCTCAAGGAGCCGCGCGTGGGCGGGGCCTGGGAATGGCACCAGGACTACGGCTACTGGTACAACTTCGGCTGCCTCTATCCCCGGCTGCTTACCGTGTGGATGGCCCTGGACCCTTCCACCCGTGAAAACGGCTGCTTGCAGGTGCTGCGCGGCTCGCACAAGCTGGGCCGGATCGACCATGGCACCGCCGGCGACCAAACCGGGGCCGACCTGGAACGGGTGCAAGAGGCCATGAAACGCCACGAGCACGTGTACCTGGAAGCCGAACCGGGCGATGCCGTCTTTTTCCACTGCAACCTGCTGCACCGCTCGGACCAGAACCGCTCGGACAAGCCCCGTTGGTCGATCATCTGCTGCTACAACGTCCGCAGCAACAGCCCTTACAAGCCGGTCCGCCACCCGGCCTACCGCCCCCTGGACCGCGTGGCCGAAAACGCCCTGGTGGCTTGGGCCAAGGAACAGGCCGCCGGGTAGGTTCTTTCTTTTATGGCGAGTTCATGGCGAGCCCCGGACTTCAGTCCGGGGAGAACCGGAAAAAAGCGCTTGGCATTGTTTCCCCTCCGCGGGCTGACGGTGCGCGGCTGGCTGCGTGATGCAAGAAGTAGCGTTTATTCTTGCCAGGCGAGCCGCATGCGTCAGCATGCGGTTGCTTCCGTGGCAGCGGTTGCTCGTGTTCGATGCAACCGGGAGGAAGGCAGCGTTTTTCCTTATCCTTGAGCATCCCGAAGGGATGCCAGATGAAGGAACGGTCCGTTGGTTTCTGGCGCCCCTGCCGGGGTGCTGGGTGGGGTAATGGCCGTGCTTTCCGGTGGTCTCCGCTCCGCTTCGACCACCGGCTACAAGGCTGGCAAGCCTTCGGCTTGCTTTTGATCTGGAAATGCTCCGTCTTGTGCTGGCACGCTAAACACGTACTACGCCGGCGGTACGCCAGCGGCTCGCCGTTTGGTGTGTGAGTCGGCGTCTTTTCTCGCTTTGGCGAGCCCCCGGCTTTAGCCGGGGGAAAGCCAAGAAAAAACGCATGTCGATCTCCTCCGCCGACTGAAGTCGGCGGCTCGCCAAGCCTCCACGCCCCCACGCCCCCAAGCCTCGGGTGCCTTACCAAACGCGCCCCGCGTGGTGTAGAATCCACTAAAGAACCTCACGTTTCGCCACGTCGGGCAAACGCGCATGTTTCTGGTCAAGGTCGCCGCCGGGGTGCTGAACCAGACCCCCCTGGACTGGGACGCCAACCGGGCCCACATCCTGGGGGCGATCCACGATGCGCGCCGGGCAGGGGCCAGCATCCTTTGCCTGCCCGAGCTGTGCATCACCGGCTACGGCTGCGAGGATGCGTTCCACTCCCCAGCCGTGCAGCGCACCGCCTGGGAAGTGCTGGAGTCGCTGCTGCCCCAGACGCAGGGAATGATCGTCTCGGTGGGGTTGCCGGTGATGTTCCAGAACGCCCTGTTCAACGCTGCGGCGCTGCTGGTCGATGGCCGCCTGGCGGGACTGGTGCCCAAGCGCTTCCTGGCCGGGGATGGCATCCACTACGAGCCTCGCTGGTTCAAGCCCTGGCCGGGCCGCCACCAGGTGGTGCTGCGTGCCGGGGCAGGGGAGTACCCCCTGGGCGACATCTTCTTCGATTGCGGTGGGGTGCGCATCGGGTTTGAAATCTGCGAGGACGCCTGGGTGGCCAATCGCCCAGGCAGCCAGTTGGCCCTCAAGGGTGTGGATGTGATCCTCAACCCCAGCGCCAGCCACTTCGCCTTCGGCAAGACGGAAATCCGCCGCCGGTTCGTGCTGGAAGGTTCCCGGGCCTTCGGCACCAGCTACGTTTACGGGAATCTATTGGGGAACGAGGCGGGCCGGGCCATCTACGACGGCGATGCGATGATCGCCTCCGGCGGGCGGATGCTGGCCTACGGGCCGCGTTTTTCGTTCCGTCCCTGGCGCGTCACCTGCGCCGTGGTGGACGTGGAGCTGACGCGGATGAACCGCGCCCGCATGGCAAGCTATCAGCCGGATATTACTACGGCCGCGCGTGGCTGCGTGCCAGTGGCGTTTTCCTTCCCCCGGCAGCAGCCCGAGCCGGAAGGCCCCCCCGTGGCCGCGTGGGAAAACAGCACGCATCGCAAGGAAGAAGAGTTTACCCGGGCGGTGCGCCTGGGATTGTGGGACTACCTGCGCAAGAGCCGCTCCCGGGGATTTGTGGTTTCCCTTTCCGGCGGGGCCGACTCGGCAGCCACGGCCTGCCTGGTTTCGCTGATGGTCGAAGGAGCCGTGCAGGAGTTGGGACTGCAAGAAGTGCTTTGCCGGCTCGACTACATTCCGCATCTGGACCAGGCCCGAAACGCAGCCGAACTTACGCGGCGGCTGCTCACTTGCGTCTATCAGTCCACACGCAACAGCAGCCGCACCACATTCGAGGCGGCCCGGGCTGTGGCCCAGGAAGTTCATGCCCGATTCCTGCACTGGGACGTGGAGCCGATGGTACAGCAGTACCTCCAGCGTGTCTCGGCGGCCTTGGAGCGGGAACTTTCCTGGCAACGCGACGACCTGGCCTTGCAGAACATCCAGGCCCGGGCGCGGGCTCCGGGGGTGTGGCTGCTGGCCAACGTGCTGGGGGCCTTGCTGCTTTCCACCAGCAATCGCTCCGAGGCGGCCGTGGGCTACGCCACCATGGACGGGGATACGGCCGGCGGGCTGTGCCCCATCGCCGGCATCGACAAGGCGTTTCTGCGCCGCTGGCTGCGCTGGCTGGAGGCCACCGGGCCGGAAGGCGGCCGCTCCTATCCCGGGCTGGCCCTGGTCAACGCCCAGCAGCCCACCGCCGAACTGCGCCCCCCGGAGCAGCACCAGACCGACGAACAGGACTTGATGCCCTACGAGGTGCTGGACGCGGTGGAGCGGATGGCCATTCGGGACAAGCGCGGCCCCCTGGAGTGCTTCGAGTTGCTGCGGCTGGAGTTCCCCCAGTACCCGCTGGAGCAGTTGGCCCAGTGGGTCGAGCGGTTTTTCACCCTCTGGTGTCGCAACCAGTGGAAGCGGGAGCGGTACGCGCCGAGCTTCCACCTGGATGATGAGAACCTGGACCCCAAGACCTGGTGCCGTTTTCCCATCCTCTCCGGGGGCTTTCGCCGGGAGCTGGATCAGCTGCGGCGTCACGTGGAGCGGCTGCTGGAAAAAAACACAGACAGTGGCGGTGAGTCGTAGTTCGACGCGTGTGCTGCGGAGTTTTTGTTACGATTCAGCTTCTGCTTCGATTCTCCCCCCGCTGACGCGGGGGGCTCTTGGTTTTTAGAAAAACGACAATGCTCAGCAACTCGACGATACGATGCCATGTTCGCAGGTTTGTGCGAACTACCACCAGCCCCGCACGTCAGTGCACGGAGATAGCCAGGAGTCCCACACGTTAGTGCACGGAGATAGCCAAGAGCCCCGCACGTTAGTGCACGGAGATAGCCAAGAGCCCCGCACGTTAGTGCGGGGAGACTACTTCCAGCTTTTCCGGCCAGCCTTCTGCCGTCCACACCACAAGTGGGTGGTGCTGGTTCTGCACGTAATGGACAGCAGCTATCACTGCCCGCCGATCCGGCAGGAGGCGGCGCGAGCCGCGGCGAGTCCACCAACGTCGGGGATTTCCCTTGCCGTATCGACAATTCAATGCGCGAGATGTGTAGCTTTTAAGCTTTTGAAGAATGCGGTTCCCCGGTATCCGCTCACTAACCCCGAGCACGACGTGCACGTGGTTTGGCATTACCGCCAAGGCCACGACCTGCCATCCGCAATGCTTTGCGGTGGCCAGCAATTGCTCCTGGATAACAGTGGCATGTTCGAATTCAAGAACAGTGGGCGGTTGCTTCATTTGGGCACGAGCTGCCCTGCGAAGCCCTGGCATCCCGCTATCCACCGGCGTTCCGTAGCGGTTGTGGCGCACGCGCGGTCCAGGTCCGGCTCTGACTCGCGAAACGGACCCTCGTGAATCCCCCGGCAGCCACATCCCGTACGTGGTCCAGGTGAGCAACCAGAAGTACCATTTCATGGCGACTCGGAATTAGGACTGCGAAAAATCCGTGTTGCTTTGCCAGATCACTTTTATTCGGCATCTCCCCCGACTGACGTCGGGGGCTCTTGGTTGTCTGAAACCGACAGTGCTCGGCAGCTCGACGATACGATGCCATGTTCGCAGGTTTGTGCGAACTACCACCAGCCCCGCACGTTAGTGCACGGAGATAGCCACCAGCCCCGCACGTTAGTGCACGGAGATAGCCACCAGCCCCGCACGTTAGTGCACGGAGATAGCCACCAGCCCCGCACGTTAGTGCGGGGAGACTCGGCACCGCCTCACGGCCTCTTTTTCACCTCCCGACGCAAAAACAGCCACACGTGGCCGGCAATCTGGTCTTCTTGCGGCAGTTGCTGCCGCAGCCTGCCTATCTTCTGTATCAGGGGCATCATCTTCTGCTGCATGAACTGTTGGGCCTGCTGGGCGTCCTTGCGGAACAGCTTGACATAGTCCCGGCTCAGCTTTTGGTACTGTTCGTTGAGCTTATCCAGTTGCTGTTTGAGCTTCTTTTGCTCCTCGGTCAACTGGACGCGGCGACGCAGGCTCACCACGTCGCCCAGCAGCAGATCCAGGCGGCCGTCGCCGTTAAAGTCGGCCACGCAGAGCTTGGCCCGCACTCCTCGGCCCACTTGCTCCGCCTTGCTGTTCCAATTGCCCGGAGAGACAAGCGCCACGGCTGGAGCCAGCCGGGGCTTTTGCCTGGTGCCCACGTTGCGATAAAGCCGCACGGAGCCGTCCCCGCAGCCTAAGAGCAGGTCCAGGCGGCCATCGCCGTCCCAGTCGGCAGCCACCGGATGGGCGTCCCCGCCGGGAGCGCGGATGCCGCGGGTTTCGTCTGCCGCAGCGGCCCGGGCAAAGAACGCCTTGATGGTTCGCTTGAGACTTGCCCTGGCGTCATCTTTTTTGGTGGCGGCCGTTACCCGGAGCTTTTCCGGCGGTGCGAAGGCTGGCTGGGTACGGGTGCCGCGGTTCTCCAAGTAATAGACCGAGCCGCCGATCTCGCCCACCAGCAGGTCCAGGTCCCCATCGCCATCCCAGTCGGCCAAGTGGGCCGTAGAGGCGATGCCGGTCAAGGCGACCTGTTTGCCTTCAGGCACTTCGATCCGCTTGCCGTGGCGGATGACCACGGTTTTGCCATCCTTGGTTTTTTCGATCTTGGCCATTCCCTTGACAAAGAAGTAATTGCCCGTGGCTTGCATCCCTGCTTCCAGCAGGATCACTTCTCCCCGGGCATCGCGGAGCATCTGCCGCGGGGCGAACTTGCCCTGCCCCTGTCCGTAGAACACGTATATCTCGCCCGGCCAGGAGCCGGAGATTACGTCCAGGAGGCCATCGCCGTCGAGATCCGCAACCTGCGGAGTGAAGCCCACGCATCACCCCGTGGGGACACGGCCTTCGCCCTCGGTGGTGGTGAACCGCACCGGGGCGGCGAACTTCGGCTCTTGAGGGGTGCCCACGTTGCGGTAAATACGCAAGCCCCCCGGGGTAAACTCGCCCACCAGCAAGTCCAGGCGGCCATCGCCGTCCCAGTCCACGACGAACGGGGCCGCGTGATGGGTCTGGATGAACTCTCCCTGGGCCTGCAAGCGTACCGGCGGGGCCAACTCTCCGGTGGTGGACTGCTGCGGTGCAGCCCCCAGCGACGCAGCGACCCACACCAGGGCAAAATGCACGGACATGACCAGCCTCCTTCAGAAAGGGAAATGCGAAGTGACCGGATTTGGGTTTTCCAACAACGAGCTTATGCCTGGCCGATTCGTTCTCTGGCTCTTTTTATTGGAGCCCTTTTCGAGCACAAGAGACAAGCGAATTTTGGGCTTTTTACCAGGCAGAGGTCAGCGGCTGGCCCGGCACCTCCGGGAGCTAACGCTCCCGGCTCGCCGTGAGATGCAAGAACCAGCGTCGGCTTTTGCCCAATGCGGAAAGCACCGGTACGAGCCGCAAGTGGATCCACGGCCAATCACCGTGAGCCCAAAAGGAAGCCGCTGGCCCCGGAGGACCAGCGGCACGGGCTCGAACCATTTCTGGCTGGCCCCAAGTGTCCTTCAGTGTAGCACACGATCCTGGGTTTGCAACTACACCGTGGGCTCCCAGCCCTTGGCGTACTCGCGGCTCCAGAGCTGGCGCTGCTCCGGATCGTTTTCCACCTGGCGGGTGGTGGGGTCCAGCTGCACGGTACGGCCGGTGCGGTAGGAGATGTTGCCCAACAGGCAAAGCAGCGTGCTCTTGAAACCTTCTTCGATCTCGGAGTTGAGCCGGGCGCCGGAACGGATACCGTCGAGGAAATTGCCCAGGTGGTCCCGGTCCAGCGCGGTCCCTTGGCCGCTGACCACCTTCACCCGGCGACGGCCCTTGTCGTAGATGGTGTAGCCGCGGGTGCGTTCGTTGAGCACCAGGGTGCCTTGCTCGCCGTGGAACGTGGCCCCGAAGGTGGACCCGTCAGGCCCGAAGCGATTGCAGGAAAGCCCTTCCCAGGTGAGCGATTTCCCGTCGGGGAAGCGGAAAGTGGCCATCAGCGTGTCGGGGGTTTCCTGATCGTCGTTCCAATGGAAGCGTCCCCCAACGGCGCTAGCCTGCACCGGATAGTCCACCCCCAGGCCCCAGCGGCCCAGATCGATGGCGTGCACGCCGTTGTTGCCCAACTCGCCGGTGCCCCAGTGCCAGAACCAATGCCAGTTGTAATGAATCAAATTGCTGCGATAAGGGCGACGGGGAGCCGGACCCTGCCACAGCTCGTAGTTGAGGTAGGAGGGCACGGGCACCTGGCGGCCACGGCCGATCGAGCCCCGCACGTTGGCATACCAGCAGCGAGCGTAATACACCCGGCCGATCACCCCCTCGTGCAAAGCCTGCATGGCCTCGCGGACCTTGGGCCAGCTGCGTCGCTGGTTGCCCATCTGCACCACGCGGCGGTACTTGCGGGCGGCGGCCACCATCAACTCGCCTTCGCGCGGGTTGTGGCAGCAAGGTTTTTCCACATAGACGTGCTTGCCGGCCTTGCAGGCCAGGATGGTGGCCGGGGCATGCCAGTGATCCGGGGCGGCGATCACCAGGGCATCGACGTCCTTGTCATCGAGAATCTTGCGGAAGTCGGTCACCGTCTTGGGACGCGGCTTGCCCAGGGTTTCCAAAGCCTGCACGGCCTTATCCACCGCGCGGGTGTCCACGTCGCAAATGTAGCCCACGGTGCAGCCGGGCAGTTGGGCAAATCCCCGGGCCAGGGCCGTGCCGCGGCCGTTGACGCCCATCACGCCCACCACCAATCGCTGGTTGGGAGCTTCCAGGGCTCGCAGCAGTTGGGCGTTGCTCAGTGCGGCTACCGTCACACCGGCTGCGGCGGTGGATTGCACCAAAAACTGGCGGCGATCCGACTTCATGACCAACACTCCTTGCGTAGGGCGGGAACTTGTCTGGCTTGCCGGGGCTACTGACTTGCTCCGGCGAAACTTGCCGTGGGGGCGTGTCTT
>JALSGI010000880.1 GCA_026982835.1 Planctomycetota bacterium
ACGTCGTTGAAGGCGAAAAATGCGCCGATTGGCTGGCCGCCGTGGGCCTGGCGGCCACAACATCAATCGGGGGAAGCAATGCCGCCCGCAAGAGCGATTGGGAACCCCTGCGGGGCAAGCGGGTGGTAATCTGGCTCGATAACGACGAAGCGGGCCGTGCCTACGGCCAGGTAGTTGCCCGCTTATGCCATGATGCCGGGGCCGCCGAGGTGCGGATTGCGGACCTGGCCGCGGTGTGGCCAGAGTGTCCCGCAGGCGGCGACGTGGCCGATCTGCTGGCCAAGGACAAGACCAAGGGGAAACGGTACACGTTGAAGCTATTGGATCGGGCGGCGGCCGAGGCTCCCCCGTGGGAAGGACCGCAGCCGGGGGAAGCCGAATCGGCAGCCTCCCCTTGGCAGCCGTTTCCCGTGGATGTGTTGCCGGAGCCGTTTGGCGGGTTTGCTCATGCCGCGGCCGAGGCCATCGGCGTGCCTGCGGATTTCATCGGGCCGCATTTGTTGGCCGTGGCGGCCGGGTGCGTCGGTAACGCCCGGGCCGTGCAGGCCAAACCGGGATGGACCGAACCTGCGGTCATTTGGGACGCCGTGGTGGCCCGGTCTGGCACGGCGAAAACGCCGGCGCTGCTGGGGGTGCTGCGGCTGCTGGACCCGGTGCTGGATGCCTGGCGGGCCGAATACCAGGCCGCCAGGGAAGTGTGGGAATCCCGCCCAAAGGACGAACGCGGCGATCCGCCCCGGATGCGGCGGCTTTTGGTTCAAGATACCACGGTCGAAGCCCTGGCTCGGCTGCTGGAAGAAAACCCACGGGGCTTGTTAGTAGGCCGGGACGAACTAGCCGGGTTGTTCGGCTCGATTGACCAATACAAGCCCCGTGGCCGGGGAAGTGACGGGGCGAACTGGCTTCAAATGTGGTCCGCGGACCGGTTAATCGTGGACCGCCGGACTAGCGATTCGATCCACGTCCGCCGGGCCGCGGTTTCTGTCTGCGGCACCATTCAACCCGGCGTGCTGGCCCGGGCGCTGGGCGTGAGGCATCTGGAAGACGGCCTGGCGGCCCGGTTTCTTTTCGCTTACCCTCCGGCCCCGCCCAAGCGGTGGACCGACGCTGCGGTGCCGCCCGAGGTGGTGCAGGCCTGCCAGGACCGCCTGGCCGAGCTGGTAGAACTTTCCCCTGAAGAAGGCCCGGCCGGGCCGGAGCCGGTGGCGTTGCCGCTGGCCCCGGACGCGCGGGAAATGTTCATCGAGTGGGCCAACGAACACGCTGCCAAAGTGGAAGCAGCTCCCGACCCCCTGGCCGCGGCGCTGGCCAAGCTGGAAGCCTACTGCTTGCGCCTTGCCCTGGTGGTGGCCCTGCTACGCTACCCCCAGGCCCAGGAAGTGGACAGCGGGGCCATGTCCGCTGGGATTATGCTGGCCGACTATTTTGCTGCCGAAGCGGAGCGGATATACCGGGATTTGCTCGGTGTGGTGGACCGCCCCAGGGTGTCCCAGGTGGACCCGGTGCTTGGGTGGTTGGGGGAGAAAGGAAAGGCAAGCCCCAGGGAGTTGATGTCCCGCTTCCGGAGCCGGTTTCCGACAAGCGAAGCCGCCGAAGCGTACCTGAACCAGCTGGCCCGGCAGGGCCGGGGGGAATGGTTGCCCCCGGAAAGTGGCCCCCGCGGCGGGCGCCCCCGGCGGGTGTTCCAGGTGAAAAACACATAACACATAACACAAAACCCCGTGAAACCCTGGAAATACGAGGTTTTGTGTTTTGTGAGTTTTGTGCAAGGGGGTGTTGAGGTCGTTTCGGTCCCTTGATCCAGCCCCCGGCCTACCCCGGGCTTGTCGTGTTCTGTCCCCTTGTGTCTTGCGCCCCTTGGCAGGCCAGGCTATGCTACCCAGGCGCGCAGGGCAGGGGTTTCTGGCGACTCAAACCAAGAGGGTTGAATCATGGCAACCATCTTCCGCAAGACGGTCACACGCTATCTGGCTGGCGGCAAGCGTGTCTCCAAGGCCAAGGCCCGGCAGCTTGAGGCCCAGGGCGTGCCGGTGCAGCGCATCACCACCAAAACCCGCAAGTGGTATATCCGCTACCCTGGCCCGGATGGCCGCAGCAGGGAAGTGCCCGGCTACACCGACAAGGCGGCCACCCAGGCTCTGGCGGTCAAGCTGGAACGCAACGCGGTGCGGGAAGCGGCCGGGTTGGTCAACCCAGTGGACCAGTACCTTGCCGATCCGGTGGAAAAGCATCTGGCGGATTTCCAGCAGCACCTGCAAAGCAAAGGGGACAGTGCCGACCACGTGCAGCGCACCGTTGCCCGCATCACCAAGACGCTGCACGGCACGGCAGCCCGCCGCCTGGCCGACATCAACCCCTCCCGCGTGTAGGCGTTTCTGCTCGACTTGCGGGCAAGCGGCATGAGCGCCGAAACGGTCAACCACTACCTGGTGGCCGTCAAGATGTTCTCCCGCTGGTTGTGGAAACAAGGCCGCCTGGCAAGCGATCCGCTGGTGGGCCTGTCCCGACAAAACGCCGAGGTGGACCGCCGCTGGCGCCGGCGCGTGCTTTCCCCGGAAGAGTTTTCCCGGCTGATTCAAGCGGCGGAAAGCTCCCCGCGGGTGTTCCGCAGGCTTACCGGGCCGGACCGGGCGGCCCTTTACATGCTGGCTGCCGGAAGCGGGCTGCGGGCAAGCGAGCTGGCCAGCATCACCCCGGCCACGCTGCACCTGGATACGCAGCCGCCCCGGGTGCAAGTACAAGCCGCCTACGCCAAGAACCGCCGGGACGATACGCTGCCCTTGCCCGTGGAAGTGGCCCAGTACCTGCGCCGCTGGCTTGCCAGCCGGGCAACCGTCCCCCTGGACCGGCAGGCCAGGCTTTGGCCGGGGACGTGGCACCACCGGGCCGCGGATATGCTCAAGCCCGACCTGGCCCAGGCTGGCATCCCCTACGAACGGGACGGCCAGGTGTTTGACTTCCATGCCCTGCGGGCGCAGTACGCCACGCTGCTTGGGCGCCAGGGGGTGAACCTGCAAGCGGCCCAGGCGCTGCTGCGCCACAGCGATCCGAAGCTGACCAACAACATCTACACCAAGCTTGGGATCACCGACCTGGCCGGAGCGGTCCAGGGGATTCGGCTGCTTGGGGCCGGGGAAGAAAAGCAGGCGGCCGGGAGCTGATGGCGGGTGCAACCAAATCGGAGTTGTTTGTCTTTTGTGGTTGCACCTATGGTTGCACCTGATTTTGGCTTTTTGGGGCTTTTGCTGGCACGAGCTGACAAATAAGCCATCTTGGATGGATTGTCACAAGTGCTTTGTTTGTCGCGGCTTGGCACGGGTTGTCTTGGCGTTTCTGAGTAGGCCCGGCAGGATTCGAACCTGCGACCCAGGGATTATGAGTCCCCTGCTCTAACCGCTGAGCTACGGGCCCTCAGGCGACCGATCACGGGCCGGAGGCTTGGCCGCGATCGGCCCTTGGATCACTGCGTATTATACCGTTTCTCCCCGGTCTGGTGAGGGAAAGTCGGGCAGCACTCAGCCCCAGATGGGGGAGCTTGGGCCTGCGATCTGCCATCTTGGCTCCATTTCCAATACCCTGGGTAAGTAGGTGTTGGCCAAAGCCGGGAAGAGAACAACTGTGGCCGAGTGTCTCTATCATTACACGGATCAGCAGGGATACAATAGTATCCGTGCCCAGCCGGTTTGGGTGTTCAAAGTCTCGCAGCCTCCAGGAGATCACCCTCTGGGAGCCTATTTCACTACCTTGGACCCTAAGACTCCTCGGCTAGCCCAGCGATTGGGACTCCCCCGGGAAAAACTGAAATACGTGTTTTGCTTCCGCGGGAGCGAGGGGTTGAGAAGGCTCCGTGGAGGGCGGGGTCAGTTTATTTTATATTCACCCCAGGATTACACGGTGCCCCCGAGCCGGCAGGTGTACTGCGGTCCCACGAGCTAGTTTCCGCATTGAGCTGGGAGCAAACTCTCATGGAAATCGGCGGCCGGGATTTCGTATTTACTACCCAGGAGCCAGAGTGCACGCTGCGGCGGATTCTCGGGGTGGTCGAAGAGTTCTGGCCCGAGGGGGTCGTCGAAAACGCACTAACTGGGGAATTGCTTTCCTGGGAAGCACGCCGTTGGTCTGCACTTCCCGAGGAACTGCTCGTTTATCGCAACCAGCAGGTGCGGCAGGAACTGCTTCGCCACGGGGCACGTGGGTCGTTGCGCCGCCAATACCTGCACCTGTTGCGGGGGGATGAGGAAGTGACGCTTGTGGTGGGCGATCTGGAAGACGAACTGGCGCAGGCGATCACCGAGTCTTTGGCCGAAGCTCCTCTCTTGGCCGGGAGTGCCTATGAGCGTCGCGATTGAAGGGTGGTGGAAACTGGTCTGCCGTGCGGGGTTAGACCGCTTTTTTCCCCGCTCGGATCAAGCTAGGCAAGCCGTGTTGAAGGGTGTCCAGCAGCGATTCGACAAAGCTGCCCAACTGCTCTCCATCTCCCCCGTTGACCTGTGGGAGCAACTGAATCGGCTGAACGTGCCGTGGCGAGACGCTTTTTTGCAAGCGCTGGTGGTGGAGAGTGTTTCACCCCAAGGGCTGGTGGTCGTTTGGCATCTGTTGCATGGTCACCGGCTTGTGCAGGCCCGGTTGCAATACCGACGCCGAGAGTGTTTCCAGTTCGAGGTGGAACTCCAAGGGCCGCACCAGCAGCGGCAAATCTTCGCCCTGGACCATCCCAACGACGCCCGCTTGCTGGCCCATTTCGACCTGTTCTGGTACGACGACAAACCGGTTTGGGGACAGTTCAACCCGTTCCCGTTCTGGCGGGTGGCGTCCCAGTAGCCTCTCCCCGGCTTCCCCGCCCGGGGCTACTGGCACGCCGGGGGCGAAGCGGTAGAATGGGCAACGACCCTTGCCCGGCCTGGCTCCGCCGGGGCGCAGGCCCCGTTTGCTCTTTCAAAACTCAGCCCGACAATGAACGCCTTGCTCCAAACCCCCATGCATTCCTGGCACGTGGAGCACGGGGCGCAGATGGTCCCCTTTGCGTCCTGGCACATGCCCGTGCGATACCGTTCCATCGTGGAAGAACACCAGGCCACGCGGCAGAGTGTGGGGGTGTTCGACATCTCGCACATGGGGCGCCTGCGGCTGGACGGGCCGGAGGCTCTCAAGTTGATCGACCACCTGGTCACCCGACGGGTAAGCGACATGAAACCCGGCCAGGTGCGCTACGCCCTGCTGACCAACCCCCAAGGCGGCATTCTGGACGACGTGCTGGTCTATCGTCTGCAAGATGCGGCCGGGAACGACTACGTGCTGCTGGTGGTCAACGCGGCCAATCGCCGGCGGGTGCTCGACTGGATTGAGCAGCACTACCAGGGCTACGAGGTGCTGCTTTCGGACCTGACGCAGCAATGGGCCATGATCGCCGTGCAGGGGCCGCGGGCGCTGGAGGCGGTGGGGCCGCTGGTGGAGCAGCCGCTTACGGAGCTTCGCTATTACCGGGCTGCGGAAACCACGGTGCTTGGCCGCGGCGGGCTGGTGAGCCGAACCGGTTACACCGGCGAAGACGGCGTGGAGCTGATCGTCGGAGCGGGGGCGGCATTGGAACTCTGGGAGGAGATCATCCGCCGCGTCACTCCCCTGGGCGGAAAGGCCGCCGGACTGGGTGCCCGCGACACCCTCCGCCTGGAAGCCGGCATGCCGCTTTACGGCCATGAGCTGACCGAAAACACGCTGCCGCAGCAGGCCGGGCTGGATTTCGCCGTGGACCTGGACAAGGAGTTCATCGGGGTCGAAGCGCTGCGCCGAGCCGATACCAAGGCCCTGGCCCGCCTGGTGGGGCTGGAGCTGGACTCGCGCCGCGTGGCTCGCCAAGGCTATGCTATTCATCATCAAGACCGCATCGTGGGCCAGGTCACCAGCGGCACCTTCTCGCCCACGCTGCAAAAGTCCATAGCGATGGGCTACGTGACCCCCGAGCTAGCGACCCCCGGAACCCTACTGCACGTGGACATCCGCGGGCGGCTGGAGGCGGCCACCGTGGTCTCCCTGCCGTTTTACCATCGACGCAAAAAGAGAGGACCTCAACCGTGAATCCCGAACAACTCCGCTTTACCGATACCCACGAATGGGTCTACCTGGACACCAGCCAGGAGAAGGCCGTGGCCACCGTGGGCCTGACCGACTATGCCATCGAACAGCTCAACGACCTGGTGTATATCCAACTGCCCGAGGTGGGGCACCAGGTGCGCCGGGGCGAGGCGTTCGGCGAGGTGGAGTCGGTCAAGGCCGTCAGCGATCTTTACAGTCCCGTCGATGGCGAAGTGCTGGAAGTGAACCAGCAGCTCAGCGAAGACCTGGACCCGCTGAGCCAGGACCCCTACGGGGCCGGGTGGATCATCAAGGTGCAGGTGAGCGATCCGGGCCAGGTGGAGGACTTAATGGACTACGCTGCTTACCGCAAGATGTGTGAGGAAGAACTGTAGAGTTGCGGCGTGCGGCTTGCGCCGGGAGCTTCCGCATCGGAGGCTTGGAGGCGTGGAGGCTTGGGGGCTTGGAGGGAGCCGGAGCCCCGCACGTCAGTGCGAGGAGAAGCAGTATCGGCTTGCGGCTTGCGCCGTTGCGCCGGTGCTGCCGCACCGAGCGGGAACAAAGGGAAGTCCTTGGAACAAGAATACAAGAACAAGTGCCGATTTTCGCAACCGGCGAGCCGGGGCGAGTTTTTCCGCAGGATTGCGCCTGTGGCGTGCGGCTCCTAGAAAACTAGAAAAAACGACGCTGGAGAAGAAAACCGCAAGGGCCCGCTTGTAACCTGCCCGATTCGACAACATTCGCTGCTTGTTTGGTACCACCGATGACCTACCAGCAAAACACCCCCGAAGACCGCCTGGCGATGCTCCAGGCCATCGGCGCAGCAAGTATCGAGGAGCTGTTCGCCCAGGTGCCCGCAGAACTCCGGCTGAAGCAGCCGCTGAAGCTCCCTGCGGCCCAAGGAGAACTGGAGCTGGCCGGGCACATGGCCCAACTGGCTGCACGCAACCAGGACATGAGCCGCTGGGTCTGCTTCCTGGGTGCCGGCAGCTACGACCACTTCATCCCGGCGGTGGTGGATTACATCGCCGGCCGGGGAGAGTTTTACACTTCCTACACTCCCTACCAGCCGGAGGTGAGCCAGGGGAACCTGCAAGCGTTTTTCGAATACCAGACGATGATCACCCAGTTGACCGGCATGGATGTTTCCAATGCCAGTCTCTACGACGGAGGCTCGGCGACGGCCGAGGCGGTGTTGATGAGCTTTACGGCCACGGGCCGCTCGCAGCGGGTGGTGGTAAGCCAAGGCGTGCACCCGGAGTATCGCCGCATCTTGCACACCTACCTGGAAAACCTGGATACCCAGATCGTCGAGCTTGCCTGCCCGCAGGGAACCACCGACCCCCAGACGGCCGCCGAGGCTCTGCGGCAGGAAGCCGCCTGCCTGCTGGTGCAGCAGCCCAACTTCTTCGGCTCGCTGGAAGAGATGGAACAACTGGCCCAGGTGGCCCACGATCACGGCTCGCTGCTTGTGGTCGTGGTGGACCCGATCAGCCTGGGGTTGCTGGAGCGTCCCGGGCGTTACGGGGCCGACATCGTGGTGGCCGAGGGGCAGGTGCTTGGTTCGCCGATGAGCTTCGGGGGGCCGTATTTGGGCGTGATGGCTTGCCGCGAGGAGTTCCTGCGTCGATTGCCGGGGCGGATCGCCGGGCAGACGGTTGATCGCCGCGGGCGGCGCTGCTGGGTGCTGACGCTGCAAACCCGCGAACAGCACATCCGCCGTGAAAAGGCCACCAGCAACATCTGCACCAACCAGGGTTTGCTGGCCATTCGGGCCGCGGTGTATCTGTCGCTAGTGGGCCCGCAGGGCCTGCGGGAACAAGCCGACTTGTGCCTGCAAAAGGCCCACTATGCCGCACGCCGCATCACTGAACACCAGCGCTATCGCATGCGGTTCGACGCCCCGTTTTTCAAGGAGTTCGTGGTGCAGGACCGGCAGGGGCGCGTGCCGCAAGTGCTGGATTCCGCCTGGCAGCAGGGCATTGCCGCCGGCGTGCCGCTAGGGCGGTGGTTCCCTGAGCTGGAAGATTGCTTCCTGGTGGCCGTGACCGAAAAGCGCACCCGGGAGCAGATCGACCGCCTGGCCCAAGT
>JALSGI010000881.1 GCA_026982835.1 Planctomycetota bacterium
CGGGCGGAAACCAGGATCGGCTCCCTTGCTTGGAACCGGGTCACCGAACGGCTGAAAACCCGGATCCGCCCCCGATAGCTGGTCGTCTCTGCGCGGAGCTGTCCCTGTGCCAGGGCCACCAGCCGTGCCTGTCCCAACCGGGGGGTCAGGTGGAGTTTGAGGCGGGCGCTGAAAAGGCCTCGCCCCCGCACCGGGGTTCCCAGGATCGTTTCTCGCACCTCCACTTCTTCCAGTTCCGGGTCGGTCATCATGGCCTGCAACAAGGGAATGCCGATCTCCACCCAGGCCCCGGGAGCCAGGTAGCGGCGGCGCAGCGCAAGTTGAAGCGTGGGGGCCTGCTGGTGCTGTTCCAGCCATTGGATCGTCTCCAGGATGCGGCGGTACTGGGCCGGAGTGAGTTTTTCCGGGGGCCTGGCCACCAGGGAACGAAGCTCCCGGAGCCGCTGCCGATACTGCGATGCCTGCTCGGGAGGCACCTGGGCGGAGAGGGCTTGGGCCACCAGCTTTTCAAGTGGGGCTTGGGCTTGTTGCAAGCGGGCATGCCATCGTGCAAGTGCTGCTTCCATGCTCCGAAATCGCCGCATCTTCAGCCCCGGGTCTTTCCCGCGGTAGCGTTTCAAGGCGCGGGCCACCTTGTGAGGGTCGGCATGCGCCTCCAGCAGAAGCTGGGGCACCAGGGTGTTGGTTTCCAGATAGGAATGCCAGCCGGCTTCCTGGGAAGAGCCTTCCAGCCACCGGGCCAGGTCGTTGAAGGCGGAGGATTGGGCTAATCCTTCTGCTGTCCAGAGGACAAGGCATCCCACCGCCAGTCCAATACGCGGAGCAACTCCCACCATGGTCGGCTCCTTGGAGTCAGGAATTTTTTTCGGGGGTCTTTTCCCGGGGCGGGGCAAGCGGTAAGCTGCGCCACTTTCCAGAATGCCCCAGATTTCGTAACCGACGCAGTTTTTCGGTCAAGCAATGCACAAAGCCCAGAAAAGGGCCAAGCTGTTTTCCATAACTTATCAGCACCTCAATGGGCGATCAAGAAAGCATGAAAAATACATAATTTGACGGAGGTGAGAAAAAGTGGCGTTTTGCACATGCGAGGGTGTTCGTGGTGCGCCTGCAAGCTGGAGAGGGAAAACCATGCAAGCTCAGAAGATAGCAGCAGGGTTGCGAGTTTGGGTTTGTTGGGTAATGGGATTTGTTTTAGGGGCGGGTTTTGCCGGGGAGGCCGCGGGTTCCGGGCCCCTGGTTGCTCCCCCGGTGCGCTCGGATACGGTGCTGAAGGGCGGCCCTCCCTGGCGGTCCGATTATGGGCAGGCACTTCGCCAGGCCGTGGCGGAACGGAAGATGTTGTTCATCTTTTTTGTGGATCCGGCCGAGAAGGCCGCCGCCGATCGCTTTTTGCAGAACGTTGTTCCCCGGGTGGTCAAGCAGGCCGACCTGCGGCGCTACGTGTGGGTTCGGCTCCCGCTGGAAGCGGAATACGCCGAAAACGGCAATAAGGGTCGGCTGCTGGAGCACCAAGCCTTCGAGCACATGTACGGCCGCCAAGGGGTGGCCATCGTCGATTTTACCCGCCCCGACGCCCCCTACTACGGCCGCGTGGTAAGCTGTTTTCCGTTTGACCGGGGCAAGCTGTTGACCGACTGGGCCTTGCGGATCGTACTGGACCTTCCCCCGGGGACGCTCACCCAACGCACGATGATCTATGCGGTTCGCGTCCACCCGGAGCGACCCGCCAGCACCGAAGGCCGACTCAGCCCGATCCTGATGGAAGAGGCCCAAAAACACTCCCGCTACCAGGCCCAAATCCAGGTGCAAGGGCACCACAACTGGGATGCCCGCTTCCACCGCATCAACGCTCGCCTGGGTGGAGGGCTGACCTGCCAGGAGGTGGTGGCCGAGAGCTGGGCCGGGATGGAGTTGGTCAAGGCGGCCCGCGACTGCGTGCATGCCTGGCGGCAGTCGTCCGGGCACTGGAGCGCGGTGCGCCGCCGCCACCGGCTGTTTGGCTACGACATGTGGCGCGGCAAAAACGGCGTGTGGTACGCCACCGGCTTGTTTGCCGATTAAGCCGTTAGGTTTTCCGGGTGCCTTGCTGCTCCAGGAAGCGATCCAGATAGGAAGTGTCGAACTGCCCGTGGATGAACGTTCCGTCCCGGAACACCTGGCGAAGCAGGCTCACGGTGGTCCGCACGCCGGCCACGTGCAGCTCGTCCAGCGCCCGGCGCATGCAGGCGATAGCTTCTTCCCGGGTGGGCTGATGCACGATCAGTTTGCCGATCATCGAGTCGTAGTGCGGCGGCACCACGTAACCGGCATGGACGTGGGAGTCGAAGCGGACGCCGGGACCGCCGGGGATGAAGATTTCCTCGATTTTGCCTGGGCAGGGCTGAAAGTTCCGCTGCGGATCCTCGGCGTTGATGCGGCACTCGAAGGAGACGCCGCAGACCTGGATTTGCTCCTGCTGCCAGGGGAGCCACTCCCCGGCGGCCACGCGAATCTGCCACTTGATCAGGTCCACGCCGGTGACCATTTCAGTCACCGGGTGTTCGACCTGGATGCGGGTGTTGGCCTCGATGAAGTAGTAGTTGCCGTGCCGGTCCACGAGAAACTCCATCGTGCCGGCGCTACAGTAGCCTGCCTCGCGGGCCAGCTTGACCGCATCCTGGCAAATGGCCTGGCGTAGCTCCTCGGGCAGGTGGGGAGCAGGGCTCAGCTCGATCACCTTCTGGTGCCGCCGCTGCACGGTGCAATCGCGCTCGAAGAAGTGCAGCACCTGGCCGTGGCGGTCGGCCAGGATCTGCACCTCGATGTGCCGAGGGGCTTCCAGGTATTTTTCCAGATAGACGCTGGGGTTGCCGAAGGCGGCCTTGGCTTCGGCCTGGGCCTGCTGGAGCTCGTTTTTCAGGGCCAGATCGTTGGCCGCCACCCGCATCCCCCGCCCGCCCCCACCGGCGGCGGCCTTGATGAGCACGGGGAAACCGATCTGGTGGGCCACTTCCAGGGCCTGGTGCTCGTCTTCGATCAGGCCGTCGCTTCCCGGCACCACGGGCACGCCCAGACGTTGGGCCAGTTGGCGGGCCTGGTTCTTGTCGCCCAGCAGCCTCATCGCCTCCAGCGGTGGTCCGATGAAGTCGATCTGGCAGCTTTGGCACACATCCACAAAATCCGGGTTCTCGGCCAGGAAGCCGTAGCCGGGGTGGATGGCCTCGACGTTGCCCACTTCGGCTGCGGCGATGATGCGGGGCACGTCCAGGTAGCTTTCGCGGGCTGGAGCCGGGCCGATGCAGTAGGCCTCGTCGGCCAGGCGGAGGTACTGCGCCCCCCGGTCCGCTTCGCTATAGACGGCCACGGTTTCCACGCCCAGCTCGCGGCAGGCCCGGATGATCCGCAGGGCGATCTCGCCGCGGTTGGCAATCAGAATCCGCTTATACATGAGACGTGCGGTCTGCTTTCAACAAGGGGGAAGCTCTGCTGCCACACCCCTTGGTGGGGGCGTGGGCACGGGGCTGCTAGCCGTTGGGGTCCACCTTGAACAGCGGCTGGTTGTACTCCACCGGCTCGCCGTTTTCCACCAGCACCTCGACGATCCGCCCGGCGGTCTCCGCCTGGATTTCGTTGAACACCTTCATCGCCTCGATGATGCAGACGGTCGTCTCCGGCGTGACACGGTCCCCCACCTTCACGTAGGGGGGTTCCTCCGGCTTGGGGGCGGCATAGAAGGTGCCGACCATCGGGCTGCGGATGAACACGTATTGCGACTCCTCCGCGCCGCCGGCCGGGGAAGCCGCTGAGGGCGGAGCGGGAGCGGGCGCCGCTGCGGGGGGGGAGCCGGGCAGCGCCGGACCGGCAACCACCTGCGGCCCGCGACGCAGCCGGATGCGCATGTGGCCGTCCCGCAGGTCCACCTCGCTCAGGTCGTGCTGTTCCATCAGCTCCACCAGCTGGCGGATCCGGTCCATGCGGAAGGCTTCGCCGGCCGGAGGCGAAGACTCGCTCATGGTCGTCTCTCCCTGGAGCGGATCGGGGCGGGCGGACTCCTCCAGCAGGAAATCCTCACCGTGAAACCACTTTGATACCCGGTTCCTTCCGGCAGGTCCAGACGACAAGCCACAGCTTTCCCTCTCCCCCGCCGGATGATCCCGCCTCCGAGCCGCTACCGCACCGCGAACGTCCTGCCCCTGCTCTCGGCTCCGGAATCGATCCCGGCCCTACTGGCCCAGCCCCAGCCAGTCCACCTCGGGGGAAAACGCTTCGGCGGCATGTGCCAGTCGGAGTACCGGCACCCGGGGGCACCAGGCGCGCAGTTGCTCGTAGTTGCCGGCCACGTCGGCCTCGGCCCCGGGGGGCTGCACCTGGTTGAGCACTACCGCCGCCACGGGGCAGCCTGGGCCGTAAGTGGCCATGGCGTGCAGCGCGCAGAGCGTCTGGCTCACCGCTCCCAGGCGGTCCGGCACCACCAGCACCACGGGCAGTCCCAGCAGCACGGCCAGATCGGCCACGCACATCTGCTGGCTCAGCGGAGAGAACCAGCCACCGACCCCTTCCACCAGCAGGAACCGACAATGGCGTTCCCACCACAGGGCACCTTGCAGCAGCAGCGGTTCGTCGATCAGGCGCCCCTCGGCCGCCGCGGCCAGCGGGGGAGCCGCAGGGAGGGCGAACCACTGCGGGACAACCCGCTGCGGCGTGGCCCGGCGACCAATCGCCTCCCACAACCGCACCGGATCGCTCTGCGGCGGCAAGGTGTCTCCGGCCGGAACCGTGCCCGTGGCTACCGGCTTGTAGGCCCCCACTTCCACGCCCCGGCGGACAAGCCAGCGGGCAATACAGCAGGTCACCTGGGTTTTGCCCACTTCGGTGTCGGTTCCCGCCACGAACAAGCCCGGCAGTGCCAAAGGGCGTGGCCGGGGTTGCCGGGCAGGCAAGCCAGTCCAGTAGAGCACAACTTGTCTCTCCCACGCAGTCTCTCCCAACCGCCCAGCTACGGTGCGACGTCTGGGCAGTGCTAGTTTACCGAAACGGGCCGAAATCCCAAGTTCCTCCCCCCCGGCCGGGGCAAGCTCTCTCCCGGACGATTACAATGGAGGGCAGGCCCCGTTCCCCATAGCCTGGATGATGCGTTTCCGATGAGCTCGGCTTCCAGCACTCCCCACGGTTTTCAGTTGGGTCCTTACGCGGTCCGCTGGCGGTGCAGCCGCCTGCGGCGACACCCGTGGACCTCATTGGCCCTGGCCGGGGCGATGCTCGCCGCCGGGGTGTGGGTAGGGTTCCTGCGAGGAGCGCTGTGGGGTGTGGGTGCCTGGACCGTGCAGGTGCTGGCCACTTGGTCGTGGTGGTTGCCGGTGGAGTGCGAAGCCGGACCGCGAGGGCTGCTGCTCAACCAGGCATGGCGTCGGCGGCGGCTCCCCTGGACACAGATGCGCCTACTCCGCTGGGAGCCGGGGCGGTGCGTGCTGGGTTACCAGGGACGCAACGGCACGGCGGAAAAACACCTGGTGCTCACCTGGCCCCCTCACCGCGAAGACGTCTCCCAGGTGCTGCGGCGGTATTTGCAGCAAGGGGGAGGAACCCTCTCTTCCACGCAAACGATGGTTCCCGCGGCACCGGGGGCCGAAGAACGCCCGGAGGAACCAACCGCCCCCGCCGAAGCGTTTTCCCCCTCACCCGCCGTCTCCCGGCAAAACGTCTCCGAAGAGGAACAAAATCCCCATCCGTAAGCAAAACTCCATCGCCTCCGGTGCGGCGGCTCCGGCTCCTTCCCCCCTCCCGCAGCTAACAGCCCGGGGTTCGCCAGAGAAGAATCCGTTTCTTGCTTTTGCCAGGAAACGCTTCGTCTTGTGCCGGCACGCTGATCACGTACTACCCTCTCGGCTCAATCCTCTTTTTGCTCGGGCGGCTTTTCCTGGTGGCGGGCCGCCTCCGGCCGCGGCAAACGTCCGGCCCGGCGCAATGCCTCGCGGAGGATGAACTCCAGCTGGGCGTTGGTGCTGCGCAGCTCATCATCGGCCCAGCGACGCAGGGCCTCCAGCAGCCGCGGATCGGTGCGGAACAGAAACGCTTGTCGCTTGCGGTCGGCCAAGGCTTTGCTCGCGGAACATCCATGACGGGAAAGCGGAACGGGGCCGGATGCCCGTGGCCCCGGGAAGGTTCATCCGGCCAGGCACCGTGTGTGCCCGGCGGTGCCGCCTAGTGGTAGATCGTGCCCGTGTTGAGCACCGGCTGCGGGTGCCGATCGGCACAGAGCACCACCAACAGGTTCGACACCATGGCGGCCTTGCGCTCTTCGTCCAGCTCGATCACCTGGTCTTCGGCCAGGCGTTGCAGGGCCATCTCCACCATGCCTACGGCACCATCGACGATCCGAGTCCTGGCGGCGACGATAGCCTGGGCCTGCTGCCGCTGGAGCATCGCCGCGGCAATCTCGGGGGCATAGGCCAGGTAGCTGATGCGGGCCTCCAGCACCTCCACGCCCGCTTTTTGCAGCCGGGCCTGGATGTCCTGCCGCAGTTGTTCGGCGACTTCGTCCGGGCTGCCCCGCAGCGACACTTCGTGATCGTGGCTGTCGTAGGGATAACGGCTGGCCAGGTTGCGCAGGGCCGCCTCGCTCTGTACGGCCACGTAGTCCTCGTAGTCGTCCACCTCGAACATGGCCTCGAACGTATCGACCACCTTCCACACCACCACGGCCGAGATTTCGATGGGGTTGCCGTCGCGGTCGTTGACCTTGGTGGGCTTGCCCAGCGTGCGGCTCTTTTTCAGCTTGCTCAGCGCGGCGGCTACTCCCTGGCCCAGATTCGAGGAGGTCCCCTGCGGTTCCGGACTCGGCGAAGGCTCCGAGCCGGTCTCGAAGTTGCGCACCCGCAGCGAAATCTTCCGCTTGGAATAGAACGGGTTGACCCAGAAAAAGCCCGACTCCCGCACCGACCCGCGGTACTCGCCAAAAAGCAGCAGCACCCGGGCCATGTTGGGCGGCACAGGCATGAAGCCGAACAGGGCGACGAAGGCATCCAGCATGAGAAAAAGTCCCAACAGGATCATCACCGTGCCGGCCAGCCCGTTGCCCGAGTCGGCCCGTGCAATCCCGGCCACCAACAGCACCAAGCCGGCCAAGGCCGCCACAATGACGGCCACCAGCATAAGCCAGCCCGAGTAAGGTTTCACGATGCGCTCTTGCATGGTTGGACCTCCTTTGCGGGGAATGGATAACAATATGATATCATATTGAAATACACCTTGTCCAGTCTTTTTCCGCCTGCACCCCTTGCTGCCGGTTCACGAGTTGGGCCTCTGTACCAGCGGGGGCGTCTCGGGCTCCGGGGCTGCCGCGGCCTGCGGCCGCACCCGGGGTTGCCGATTCGCCCCGGGGGTTTCAAACTGGCTGGTAGAGTTGCGTCGGGCTGCGCCGTAGTTGTTCGTGGACGTTCCCGCCCGGAAGAAAGCCACACCGATGAGTCTTGTTCGCATCGCCTGGCGGAACCTGCGCCAGCGCACGCTCTCCAGCACCCTGACCAGTCTGTCGATGGCCCTGGGCGTGGGTCTGATCGTAGCCGTGCTGGTGATCCTCAACACGCTCCAGGGCACGTTCACCCGCAACGTGCAGGGGTTCGACATCATCGTCGGGGCCAAGGGGAGCCGCATCCAGTTGGTGCTCAACACGCTGTATCACATCAGCCAGCCGGTGGAGAACATTCCCTATGCCTATTACCTGGAGTTTACCGAGGGCCGCTTTCGCCGTGCGGTGGAGGCGGCCATTCCGGTGTGCCTGGGGGACAACTACCGGGGCTATCGCGTGGTGGGCACCGTGCCGGAGCTGTTCGAGCTGGAGCTGCCCGACGGGAGCCGCTACCAGTTCCTCCAGGGACGCAACTTCCGCCGGGAGAACTTCTTTGAGGCCGTGGTGGGCTATGTGGCCGCACGCCGCACCGGGCTGAAAGTGGGCGACAAGTTCCGTCCCACCCACGGCATCGCCACCGAAGTGGAAGGTCACGAGCACGACCCCTTCACCGTGGTGGGTATCCTGGCCCCCACGGGCACACCCAACGATCGGGCCATTTTTATCAACATGGAGGGGTTCTATCTGCTGGAAGGGCACGCGCTGGATCGCAAGGTGCGTAAGCTCCCCCCGGAACTGTTCAGCCCCCGCGTGCGGCAGCTGGTCTTC
>JALSGI010000882.1 GCA_026982835.1 Planctomycetota bacterium
GGCGTTCAGGGGGAGTTGCTGGTTGGGCCGCAGGCCGAAGCGGCCCAGCCCTCGGGCGGGGATGATCTGCACCACCTCCAGCCGCATGGTTTCCACGGCTTCTTCCTTGCGGCCAAAGGGGGTTTCTTCCGGCACCAGCGTGGCCCGGCGCAGCCGCACCAGCACGTCCTGGCCCACTTTTACGCCCAGGGTGCGAGCCAGCGTATCGTTGAGGACCACCTGGCCGGCTCCTGGGTGCCGGACCGAAAGCCCGGCCGTATCCAGCGACCAGAACTCCCCGGTTACGCCCAGCAGTTGCACGCGGGAGCTTAGGCGTCCCGAGTCGGGCTGCTGCACCGTCCCTTGCAGCAGGATGGCCGGTAGCACTTGCTGGTAATGGGCCTGAAGCTGGGGATCCTCTGCTAGCTCCCGGGCCAGCTGGGTGCGGAAGAACCGGGGGGCCTGGAGCACCTCGTCCACTGGCCCGAGCCGTTCCAGCACCAGGTCGCGGAGGCTCCCGCGGACCGAATCGCCCACCAGCAAGGCTCCGGTGAGTACGGCCGTGCCCGCGGCCACGCCGAGCATCACCGCCGCATAGACCCGCAGGTGGTGGACCACGCTGCGGCGAACCAGGTCAGTGGTGCCGAAGCGGAGTTTGCGATCGCTCATGGTTTTGGTCGCGGTTGGGAGTTGCGGGGATGGCAACGCTTGACTGTTTCTCGGTACAGCGGTGTGGACCAGCCGCGTGTGTGAGCACGCAGTTTATTGTGAAAAGCATTCGTTTTTGTGTCATTATCCGGGAGCTTGCGCTCCCGGTTTGCTGTTTGGGGCGAGAATCGGCGCCGATTCTCGCCTGGCGAGCCCCCGGCTTTGTACCTGTTTAGCCAGCTAGCAACCGGAAGTTCGACGCCGCAGGCGTCGTAGCTGGGTAGCCGGGGGTCGTCAGATCCCTGGAAGGCAGCGTTTTTTATTTCTCCGTGGGCATCCCGAAGAGATGCCAGATGAAGGAACGGTCCCTTGGTTTCTGGCACCCCTGGCGAGGTGCTGGGTGAGAGAAAGGCCGCGACCCGGTCCGGTGGTCTCCGCTTCGTCCAGTGCCGGCTACAAGGCTGGCAAGCCTTCGGCTTGCTTTTGATCTGGGGGGCGCTTCGTCTT
>JALSGI010000883.1 GCA_026982835.1 Planctomycetota bacterium
TCCGGCCCTGGCGAGCCTACCCGCCGCGGGTGTATGTTTCGGCCCGGCGATTACCGCTGCGTCGCGTGGTGCTGGTGCGATTCCAGCGGCCGCAAAAGGCCGAGGCGTTTTCGGTGGCCGCTCCCCCGGGGGTGCATGCCCGGGTGGTCCCGCTGGATGAGCGCACGCTGCGGGTGGAGCTGAATGTGAACCAGCCGCTGCCTCAACCGGCGGTGATCCAGCTCCGGGGGCGGGCCGCCGGAGCCGAAGTGATCCCGCTGGAGCTGGTGCCGGAAACATGATCGGACGCGGAACCAGGCTCGTTGTTTCAGGGCTTTTGCTCGCAGGCTATGTCCTCCTGCTGGCCTGGAACGCCTGGGTGCACAGCGTGGTGATCGACGAGTCGGGCCACATCGCCGCGGGGATCGTCCAATGGCGGTACCAGGACGCCTGGGGTCTGTATCGGGTCAATCCGCCGCTGCCGCGGTTGGTGGGTACGTATTCGTTGGCGCTGTTCCAACTGGCGTCGATCCGGGAGCCGAAAGTACCTGCTTCCCCCGCTACGCGAACCGAGATGTTCGCGGCCCAGGACCTGCTGGAACAAAACGCGGAAAACTGGCGCTGGATCTTGTTTCTCGGGCGACTGGGGATGCTGGGATTTCCGCTGGCGGGTCTGTGGGCGTGTTATCGCCTGGGACGGTTGCTCTTCGGGCCGGGGGGAGGGCAGATCGCCGCCTGGCTTTGGGCGCTTTCGCCGATGGTGCTGGGCCACGGCGCGTTGGTTACCGCCGACGTGCCGGCTGCGGCCATGGCCGCCGTGGCCTGTTACGCCGTGCTGTTGGCCTTGCGCCGGCCGCGGTTCGGGCAGTGGCTGCTGGCCGGGCTGGCCTTGGGGTTGGCCTTGGGATGCAAGTTCACCTTGCTGGTGCTGCCCCCACTGGTGTTGCTGGCAGCCGTGGTGGCCGACCTGCCCCACGCCAGCCCCTTTCCTCGCTGGCGGCGGACCCAAGGAGCCTTGCTGGCCATTCTGATGGCCCTGCTGGTGGTCAACGCACTTTATCGCTTCGCTGGTACCTTGCGCCCGTTAGGCAAGTACGAATTTGTCAGTTGCTTGTTTTCGGGCAAGCAAGAGCCTTTTTCCTACCAGACCGGAAA
>JALSGI010000884.1 GCA_026982835.1 Planctomycetota bacterium
CCCAAGCCCCGGTCAGCATCGTCACTCGCAGGCAATGGCTGGCCGTGTGGCTGCTTTTGCACCGCAGGGCCAGAAACAAGCTGGAGGCGATCCCCAGCCGTACCTGAAGCAACTGGTTGTCTCGCTCCAACCATCGCATCAGCTCGGCCGGGGGGAGGAACTTCCCCGATTCAAGCTCGCCGGCCACCTGGCTGCGCCCTTGGGCGGCAGCATCGGCCGCTTGTGTTTGCGGTGAGGTCATTCCCGTGGGCAAATTATCGGTGAACCATGAGACAAAAAAACGATCCCGGGGGCCGCGGCGGCCCATAAAACCCTAGGTTCCGCTAACTTTCAAAGCAAACGAACAAACCGTTTTTTCGGTAAATCCTGCACTTGCAGACACTTGTTGCCACGCTCCGGGTGAAAATGCGTGCTTTGCCCGCCCATGCTTGCTATAGTGATGCTTTATCGCGCCGGGAAATCGAAAAGTGCGACATGGCACATCCCGGCGCCAGGTTCGTACCCTCAAACTTCAGCCCAAGTGAAAACCAATCATGAACATCCGTACAATCCCCCAGAACCCCCCCAGGCGAAAGAGGCAGTCGTTACTGAGCTTGTGCCTTGCCCTCTTACTCCTCCCCGCAACCCTCCCGGCCGAAGAGAAAAAGCCGGAAAGTGCTTCCGCCCGGCTGAACCCCATCCCGGCCGGCCATTCCTACCACGGGGAGGAGTTCAACGAAGGTCCCCGGCAGCGGGCCGTGCTGATCGGGGGTACGGGTCGGGTCCATCTGCCCATCACCACCAAGCATCCGGAAGTACAGGCGTTTTTCGACCAGGGGGTGGGCCAGCTGCACGGCTTCTGGTACTTCGAGGCCGAACGCTCCTTCCGCCACGCCGCGGCCCTGGACCCCCAGTGCGCGATGGCCTACTGGGGCATGGCCTTGGCCAACTACAGCAACCTGAAGCGTGCCCGGGGATTCATCAAAAAAGCGATGGACCGCCGCCGTAATGCTTCGGCCCGCGAGAGGCGCTGGATCGAGCTGCTCCACCGCTTTCTCACCAGCCAGGCCGACAACCGCCAGCGCTGGAGCCGACTGATCCGCGACCTGGACGCCCTGGCCGTGGACTACCCGCAGGAGCTGGAAGCGAAGGCGTTTTTGGCCTGGGCCATTTGGGCCGGACGCAACGCCACGCCCATTCAAAGCTACGTGGCCGCCGATCGGGTGATCCAGCAAGTGCTCGACGCCAACCCCTTTCACCCGGTGCATCACTACCGCATCCATCTTTGGGACTACCGGCGGCCCCAGAACGCCCTGGCCTCGGCGGCCCGGTGCGGCCAGTCGGCCCCGGCCATCGCCCACATGTGGCACATGCCCGGCCACATCTACTGGCGGCTGCGCCGCTACCACGATGCGGCCTGGCACCAGGAAGCCTCGGCCCGGGTCGATCATGCCCACATGATCCGCCGCCGCGTGATGCCCTACCAGATCTTCAACTACGCCCACAACAACGAGTGGCTCACCCGCACGCTGAGCAAGCTGGGGCGTGCCCGCGACGCCCTCGCCCTGGCCAAGAACATGCTGGAGCTGCCGCGGCACCCGAGCAAAAACCGCCTGGAGACTCCCGGCTCCGGGGCCTACTACGGCCAGCGGCGCACGCTGGAGGTGCTGGAGCGCTTCGAGATGTGGCAAGAGGTTCTTCACCTGTGCCACAGCAGCTACTTGCAAGACGAAGGCTCCACTGAACAACGCGCGCGGCGATGGCGCGCCTTGGGGATCGCCTACCTGGAGCTGGGGCAGACCGAGCAATTCCAGCAGGTGATCCAGGAGCTGGAAAAGCTGGACCAACAGCTCCAGCAACAGTTGCAGCAGGAGTTGGATCGCCTTCGCCGGCAGAGTTCCGGCAAAAAGAAAAAGGATGGCCAGGCCACGAAGCAGCAACAACGGCAGCTCCGCCGCCGCTTCCAGGGGCGTCGCCGCTGGGTGACGCAAGCCTTGGGCGAGCTGCGGTTGCGGCACACCTTGCAGCAAGGCAAGCTCACCGCGGAACAGCTCAAGCAGTTGGAGCGCTACCGGGCCATTCCCCGCGAGCATCTGGCCCGGTTGATGCTGCGAGCCGGGCAGCCCAAGCGGGCCGAGCAGTTGGCCCGGGCCGCCGCCTCGGCCGACCCGCAAGACGCCGTTGCCCAGGCCACGCTGGTGGAGGTGCTCTTTGCCCTGGACAAGCAAGAGGAGGCCGCCAGGGCCTTCCGCCACCTGCAACAAGTGGCCCACAGCGCCGACCTGGACGTGGCTCCTTTCAACCGTATCACGGCCCTGGCCCCCAAGCTGGGCTCCTGGCACAATTGGCCCCTGCCCTACCTGGTGCCGCAGGACATCTTGCAGCGTCCGCAGCTTTCGCAGCTGGGGCCGTTCCGTTGGTTCCCCACCCAGGCCCCGCCCTGGACCCTGCCGGACGATCAGGGGCGCAAGGTGTCGCTTTCCGATTACCGGGGCCGTCCGGTGATCGTGATCTTTTACCTGGGCTACGGGTGCCTCCACTGTGCCGAGCAGTTGGAGAAGTTCGCTCCCATGACCCAGCAGTTTGCCAAAGAGGGAATCCAGCTGGTGGCCATCAGTACCGACACGGTGGAGAACTTGCGCAAAAGCCACGAGCGATACGCCAGCAAGGAAGACACCGGGCACCGATTCCCCTTCCCGCTGGTGGCCGATCCCCAGCTGCGGGTGTTTCGCCGCTACCGGTGCTACGACGACTTTGAGAAGCTGGCCTTGCATGGCACGTTCCTGATCGACGCCCAGGGCCGGGTGCGGTGGCAGGACATCAGCTACGAGCCGTTCATGGAAGCGGAGTTCCTGCTCCGGGAGGCCAAGCGCCTGCTGGCCCAGCCCGTGGTGCTCCCCAAGGATTGGCACATCCGCCCCAGTTGGCTGCTCTCTTCGGAATAGGATCGCCTCAGTCCGGCGAAGCAGGCCTGGGTAAGCAACGCTGAAACAAGGAGCACAAGGCATGCGATTGTGCCGGGTCGTCCTCCCGGATTCGTCCCAAGTTCAGGTGGCATACTACGAGGAGCAGTTCGTGGTTCCCCTGGCCCGGGCGATGGAGGAGTTTGCTCGCAGCAGCGGCCAGTGGCTCTCGGCTCCCGAAGGAGACGGGCTGTTGGAGCTGCTGGGTCCGGACGGCCCCTGGCACTCGGCGGCCGATCAGGTCTGGCAGTGGTTGCAAACGCTCCCCGAGAACCGCCGGCAACGGCTGGCTGTGCCCGAGGAGCAGGTGCAGTTCCAGTTGCCCATCCCGCGCCCCAACAAGCTGTTCCTGCTGGCCGGCAACTATGCGGCCCACGTGGAAGAAGGCGGCGAGCTGGCCAAAGAGCGCCGGGAGACGTTTCCTTACGTGTTCATGAAGCCCCCCTCCACTACGCTGGTGCCGCACCGCAGCCGCGTCCCCTTGCCCCAGGGCTGGGAACACGGCGTGGACTACGAGCTGGAGCTGGCCGTGGTGATCGGCCGCCGGGGACGCCGCATCCCGGAACAGGAAGCCTTGCAGTACGTGGCCGGTTACACGGTCATCAACGATCTGTCGCACCGCACGTTCCGGCCCAATCCCCAGCGGGTCCAGCGTCCCAAGGACGCGTTTTTCGATTGGCTGCACGGCAAGTGGTTCGATGGGTTTTGCCCCTGCGGTCCGTGTGTGGTGGCCGCGGCGGCCGTGCCCGACCCGCAGGCCCTATCGATGGAGCTTCGCGTCAACGGCCAGGTGCGACAGCAGGCCAGCACCGCCCAGCAGATTTTCCCCGTGGCCGCGGTGATCAGCTTCATCTCGCAGATGGTCACGCTGGAGCCGGGCGATCTGATCTCCACCGGCACCCCGGCCGGGGTGGGACACGCCCAGGGCTTGCACCTGGAGCCGGGGGACGAAATCCACGCCCGGATCGACCGCATCGGCACGCTGCAAACCACGATTGCCGAGCCGGATTGAGCTGACCCGGCCAGGGCGTTACGATTTTTTCAGCCCTAGCAGCTGCCGGGCATTGTCGCGGAAGATGCGCCGCTGCACATCCTCGGGCAACTTGAGTCTGGCCATCAGATCGAACTGGGGAACCGGCTGGCCCGGATAGAGAAAATCCGTGCCGAACAGGAGCCGATCCGCACGGCGAATCAAAAACTTCCGGCCGAACTCGGGATCGCGGGCAATGGCGTTGTGGCCGCTGCCGGCCGAAAGATCGCCGTAGAGGTTGGGGTACTTTTCCATCAGCCGATCAATAGCCCCGCCGGGAGCCACCGGGCCACGCGGATAGCTTTGCAGCTCTTTCTGGGTCACTTGGCCGGAGATGCTGGCCCACCAGCCGGGCCCGTGCCCGATGAAAATGCAATCCGGCACCGCGCGAAGCACTTTTTCCAGTCCGGGCAGTCCGGGGCGGTCCCAGTTGCGCTGGTTGTCCAGGTGAAAGAGCACTGGCAGGCCCGCCTCGGCACAGGCCCGGAACAGCCGAATGTTGCGCGGATCGTCGATGGCCACCCCCGGCTTATGCTCCCCGAAGCCGCGGCACCCCTGGTCCCGATAACGCTTGAGCATCCCCACCAAGCCGCGATGCCCGCCCTGGTAGCTGGTGCGCGGGTCGATGGAACAAAACGGAATGAGCCGCTCCCGGTGCTCCCGGGTCACCCGCAGCACAAAGTCCGTGGTGAGCGGATAAGAAGAGGCTTCGGGGCTGACCAGCGGCAGCACCACCGCCTGGGCCACACCGTGGGCGTCCATCCACCGCAGCAGCTCGGTGGCCGAAAGCGGCGGACGGCTGTTCCATGTTTGGCCCAGGTGCGTGTGCACGTCGAGGAACGTCCCTGGGGGGAAGCCTTTCTCCTGAGCCTTCGCATGCAGCACGGAGCCCATGCCCACCGCCACAGCGGCCCCCGCCTGGCACAAGAAACGGCGGCGCGAGGCTCTTTCGGATCGCTTGGAAGCAGGTGCCATTACAACTTCCCGGATGAAACGATGAAAAAAAGAACCAACCCAAGTCCAAAAACACTACGCACATGATACACGCTCTGGAGCCGAAAAACGACCAGCGGCCCGTTTGGCTGACTCGCTGCCGGGGGCTCTCCGCCGACTGAAGCCAGCGGCTCGCCGGCTGGTATGTTGGTGTTTTTCGGTTTGGCTAACTCTTCTCTGCTTCTTCGGCTCGGCCGTGACCTCGCCCTCCCACTCCCGCAGCTTACGCTGCGGGCTCGCTGGACGACGCTTTCCTTGCATCAGAGCGGAAGCTCCGGGAGGGCGAGCCTCCTGGCGAGCCGCGGTTTCACCAAACGCATTGTTTCCCGCGAACACGCTTTTTGTTCTTGCCCGGTGCGATAGCACCCGCCCAAGACCCACGACCCAGGACCCAAGACCCACACACTGACGTGCGGGGCTCCTCCGGGAGCTGACGCTTCCGGCTCGCCAACCGCCGGCTCACGCCGGCGGCTCGCCAAGCCCCCAAGCCTCCACGCCTCCCCCCGCTTACGCGGGGGGCTCTTCCGCGGGCTAACGGTGCGCGGCTCGCCACCTCCATGTGCTTCAGCTCGGGGAGGAAACCGCTTCGGCGGTGCGGCGCAGGGCCGAGGGCACTTCCTGGCCGATCAGCTCGTAGAACACCGTGCCGTCGAGCACCTCGTGTTCCAGCAGTCGCTGGGTGACCAGCTCCAGTTGGTCGCGGTGCTGGCGGAGAATCTGTCGGGCTTCCTGGTAGAGGCGATCCAGCAGCTCTTTCACCTCGCGGTCGATCAGGGCGGCCGTCTGCTCGCTGCAATCGCGCCCGGGCATCCCATCGGCCCCCAGGAACCGCCCCTCGCGGCGGCCGCAGTGCATCAGGCCCACCTGGCTGCTCATGCCGAAGAGGGCCACCATCTGGCGAGCCATCGCGGTGGCTTTTTCCAGGTCGTTTTCGGCGCCGGTGCTCACTTCGCCGTAGATTTCTTCCTCGGCTGCACGGCCCCCCAGCAGCGAGCGGATGCGGGAAGTGAGCTCGGTGTGGGTGAGCAGGAACTGGTCTTCCTCGGGCAGCTGGAGCGTGTAACCCAACGCCCCGCGCGCCCGGGGGATGATGCTGATCTTGTGCACCGGATCGGCCTGGGGGCTGTAGGCGGCCACGAGGGCGTGGCCGGTTTCGTGATAGGCCACGCGGCGCTTTTCCTCCGGTCCGAGTCGGCGGCTGCGTCGCTCGGGCCCGGCGATCACTTTTTCCACGGCTTCTTCCAGGTCGCGCTGGGTGATGATGCGACTGCCGCGGCGGGCGGCCAGCAGCGCGGCTTCGTTCATCACGTTGGCCAGGTCGGCCCCGGCAAACCCCGGCGTGGCCAGGGCCACCTTGTGCAGGTCCACGTCTTCGGCCAGGGGCTTATTGCGGGCGTGGACGCGCAAGATCGCTTCCCGGCCGTCCAGGTCCGGCAGATCGACCACCACCTGGCGATCGAACCGGCCGGGCCGCAAAAGCGCCCGGTCCAGGATTTCCGGGCGGTTGGTTGCGGCCAGAATGATCACGCCCGTGTTGGGCTCGAACCCGTCCATCTCCACCAGCAGGGCGTTGAGGGTCTGCTCGCGTTCGTCGTTGGTCACGCCCACGCCCACGCTCCGCTGGCGGCCGATGGCGTCGATCTCGTCGATGAACACGATGCAGGGGGCGTGTTTTTGGGCCTGGTCGAACAGGTCGCGCACGCGGGCCGCCCCCACGCCGACGAACATCTCCACGAAATCGCTGCCGCTGATGGAGAAAAACGGCACACCCGCCTCCCCGGCCACGGCTCGGGCCAGCAGCGTCTTGCCCGTGCCCGGCGGGCCCACCAGCAGCACCCCCTTGGGGATCACCGCGCCTAGCTGGGTGAACCGCCGGGGGTTTTTCAGAAACTCGATGACCTCCTGCAGCTCCAGCTTGGCCTCGTCGCAGCCGGCCACGTCGTCCATAGTGACGCCGGTATCCGTGTCCATGACCAGCTTGGCCCGCGAACGGCCGATGTTCATGATCGCCTGCCCCGGCCCGCCCATGCGACGCATCAGCAAAATCCACAGGCCGATCAACAGGGCGATGGGCAACACCCAGCCGAAGAGCACTTGCGTCAGAAACGGCGTGCGAATGCGTTCGTACTTCACCCCGGCCGCATCGAGCTGCTCGACCAGCTTGGGGTCCTCCATCCGCACGGTGGAGAAGAGGAACTCCGGGGGCAAATCGGGCGTTTGGGGCTTGGCGTCAGCCGCAGTCCGCCTGGAGGCAGGCTTTCCTTGCTCGGGGGCGGGGGACTTTTCCTCGTTTTTGGGCGAATCTGCTTGCTTTTGCTCCGCTTGTTCTTTGCGACGGATTTTCCCCGTGATCACGTTATCGCGCACCTGGCACTGCACCACCTCGCCCTGCAGCAAGTGTTGCTTGAACTGGCTGTAGGGAATGGTGCGTACCGACACCACATACCACATGTCCTGCCACAGCCACAGCAGGAACAGCCCCAGGGCGATGTATATCAGGGTGAACTTCCAGGGCGGGGGCGGTTCTTCGGGCTTGCGTTGTGGGGAGCCGGGACCCAGCGGGGGACGATCTTTGGCATCGCGCCGGGAAGGTTTGGACGAAGGTTTTCCCGAACCCATAGGTTTTTCCCTTTCCGGTCAACCGAGTATCGCACTCTCGCCACCAATCCAACTGGCAGTCCGGCCCCAGAAGAGCAACCACGAGCAAATCGGGCGCCAAGGAAGCGGAAATGCACCTGTCGCAAAGCAAAAATAGGGCATAAAAAAGCGGCGTGCCGGGCTCCCCGGGGAGGGAGCGGCGCGCCTGCGCGGGAGGACAGCTCGGGTTGTGCGGTTAACGGGTGTTGGCCGCGACGAACACGAACCGCGTGGCCCCGCCGGGGCTACGCACCAGCAGCCGCACGCCTCGACTCAGGTCGTGCTTGGAGAGCTCGCGGTAAAACTGGTCCGGCGTTTTCACCCGCTGATCGCCCACGGCCAGGATCACATCGCCGGGCCGCAGGCCGGCCAGGCGAGCCACCCCGGTGGCCCGAACCACCACCACTCCTTGTACATCCTCGTTGTGGCCCAGCCGCCGGGCCAGCTCCGGGGTGAGCTGCTGGACGTGCAGGCCAAGCTGCTCCTGGGCCGGAGACGGCTGCGGCTGAGGACCGGAGCCGGAAGAAGCCAGC
>JALSGI010000885.1 GCA_026982835.1 Planctomycetota bacterium
GGCGAAGCTGTTGTGCAAATCGCCGGTAAGGACGAACACGGGCCGGCCCAGGGAATCCCAAAAACGGATCAGCTTCTCCCGCTCGTCCAGGAACACGGTCCAGGCGTCGTCTTTGTTGTGGGCGCGAATCTTGCCGCCCCCCACGTGCGGCACCATGAAGTTCACGCTGGAGACGACGAAGAAAAAGTCCGCATCGCTTCGTTGCATGTGCTTCATCAGCCACCGGCGCTGCTTCAGCCCCAGCATGGAAAGCCCCGGCTTGTCCGGCTGCCGCACGTCGTGCATCTGGCGATGCGAGCGGGTGTCCAGGCAGAAGAAGTGGCAGTTGGCCACGCGGAACTGGTAGTAAGAGCGCCGCCCAATGGAATACACCGCTTTGCCGGTGGCCCGGGCCGCCGGCCAGATTTGCAGCCGGTGCGGCCCCAACACCTTCTCGATACGATACACTCCCGCGTTGGGATTGCCCGGCGGCTGCTCGTCCAGGGCGTTGTCGTTCACCCCGGCGGTGAGCGTGCCCCAGTGGATGTGCAGGTTGGCCGCCTGCTCCAGGTCCAGCTTGGTGAAGTCGGCCTCGGGGTCCACCAGTACCTGGCTCCCCTTTTCCAGTGTGGCCTGGCCCAGGTGGATCCCCTGGGTGAACTCCACCGGGTTGCTCCAGCCCAGGTAGTCGTACCAGGCCGTAAGGGCGATGTCGCGGAACACCGCGCGGCGATCCACCAGCCCGGGCGTGCCCGCCCCCCAGACGTCGTTGAGAATCTCGTGATCGTCGAAGGTGAAAAACGCGGGCATGTGCCGGTGGAATCGAGCCAGCGGCTTGCCGCGGCTCAGGTACACCTTGTAGTTTTCCCACACGCCCACCACCGTAGGAGCAAGCCGCACCACGCGCGGCAGTTCCTCCGGGAGCAGCCGTTGTCGCAGTCGCCACGCCTCGGCGGGAAAGTCGCGGTGGTCCTCGTAGAGCCAGTCGCCGTTGAAGATGGTGAAGTAGCTGCGGCCGTAGAGTTTTTCCAGCATGGTCTTCAGTGTGGGCAGCTCCGGCCCGGCCCCTTGGCCCGGAGTCTGGTTGTTCCCGCAGCCGAACTCGAAGCGGAAGTTGAACAACCCGCGCGGGTTCCACTGCACGTGGCGGTAGTCTTCCGGATCAGGCAGCGTGTAGAAGGAGCCTTCGGTGCCGGGAATAGGCGTGCCGTCGGCTTGGGCCAGTTGATAAAAGTACTCCGTGTTGCCCGACAGGTCCTGGAGCTGTACCCAGCCGGTGCAGTCGTCTTCCAAGCGAGTGGTGACCACCGGGGAGTAGTGTTCCAGCCGGTCGGGCCGCAGCCCGTAGCGGACGCGAAACGCCCCCGGCTCGGCGGTGCGGGCCCACACGCCCACGCTGTGAGAGGTCAGCCGCCCGAGCATGGGGCCGTGGGTGATCTTCACCTCCTGGGCAGCAAGCGGGACCCACGCTCCGCACCACACCAACACCGCCAACAGGCTCGCAGCACGCATGGGGAAAACCTCCGGGTTGGAAAAAGCGGCCAACGGGCAAAAGTCCGCTTAAGTATAGTTTGCCACGCGTGCGGATTGCCAACGCTTGGGCGAGCCCCTCGCGTGGTACGTGTTTAGCGTGCCAGCACAAGATGGAGTGTTACCAGAGCAAAAGAGTTGATTCTTTTCCGGCGAGCCCCGGGCTTCAGCCCGGAGAGAGCCGAAGCAAAAACGAGCGTCGATTCTTGCTCACCACGGCAAGCCGGGAGCGTCAGCTCCCGGAGGAGCGTGCGCACGTCAGTGCGGGGAGAACGGCGAGCCCCCGGCTTTAGCCGGGGGAGGCTTGGAGGCGTGAAGGCTTGGAGGGATGGCGAGCCGCGCACCGTAAGCCCGCGGTGGGCGAGAAACGGCTTGCGGCTTGCGACTTGCGGCGTTGCGCCGGAGCTTCCGCTCCAGAGGTCTTGGGTCGTGGGCCGTGGGTCTTGGGCGGTGCTTCCGCACCCGTGCGAGAACAAGCGCCGATTCTTGCTCGTCACGGCAAGCCCCGAGCTTCAGCTCGGGGAGGGCGTGGCGAGCCGCCGGTGTGAGCCGGCGGTTGAACGGCCAGCCGCCAGCTTCAGCCGGCGGAGCAACGGCCAGCCGGGAGCACGAACCGCCGGTTGCGAAACCAAAGCAACGCTGCCGTTTTGTGAAAAGCCGTGTGCGGCCGCAAGCAGCGCAAAGCACAGCACAACGCGCCGGAAACCGGCACACGGGCAAAGCTATCCCCGGGCCTGCAACTCTTGCATCAACCGGGCCAGCAGGGCCGGATCGTCCTGCTGGACCAGGTGCTCGATGCGGCTTTTGGGCACGTCGAGCTGCTCCAGCGCGCGGCGGATGTATCCCCAGCGGCGGCGCCGGGCGGCCCCTTGTTCCAGGTAAAGCTCGGTGATGTGCTCGCCCAGCTTCTGCAGGGCCAGCGCCCGGCGATTGCGATAGTAGTTGCGGATGACCCGTTCCTGGTAACGGGTGCGGCTCTTTTCCGGTTGGTCGGTCATGGGATGGGTTCGGTTGGAAGCGTGTTGCGTTTCTGTTGTCGAGAGGGCATCGGCGACCGGGAGCCTTCTGTCCGGGCGGGAAGTATTCCCGCGGCCGCGAACTCCCGGTGCCAAAGACGACTTGCCGCTGGAGTGATTATGCCTGCTTTTGCCTCGCCGCGGCAGGCCACCCGCGGCGAATGCGCACCGCCACGGCCGGATCGACCATCGCCGCGGTGGCCAGATGCACGCCGTGGGCTCCGGCGGCCAGGTAGGCTTGCACCTGCCGGGCGGAGTGGACCCCGCCCACGCCGATCAAGCGAAGCGGCGAACCTTGTTCCTGGACCGCGCGGGCGAACCGCCGCAGTTGCTCCAGGCTGGCCGCAAACGTGGCCCGGCCGCAAATGCCCCGCTTCTGGCCCTGGAAATGCCACGAGCCGTCCCGGGCCTTAACGCGAGCAGCCACCGAGTTGGTCATGGCCAGGGCCTGCACGGTGCCGGAGAGGGCCTGGACCAGTTCCCGGGCCAGGTGGTCTTGTTCCACGTGGCCGATTTTGAGCACCAACGGCACCTCCGGCCCGATTGCCCGGCGGATGGCCTGGGCCACCTGGGCGGAAAGTTCCGGCGAGCGATAAAGCTGCCCGTCGGCGGTGTTGACGTTGGGACAGGAAAAGTTGGCCTCGACCACCTGGGCCCCGGCCTCCACGGCCCAAAGGGCCACCTGGGCGTAGTCCTGGGCCAGTTGGTCGATGGAGCCGCCGGGCGTCTGGGTGCCTACGACCGAAACGCAGAGGACTTTTCCCGGGGGGAGCTGCTTTCGGGCCCAGGCCACGTCGCGCCGCCACAGCTCGGGCGGCTGGCTGGGCATGCCGAACGAGACGGCCCAGGAGCCTCGCATCCGCTCCGCCTCTTCAACGGCTTCTTCGTCCCCGCGGAGCTGGTCGCACGCCACGGGCACCAGGTTGGGCAGGGGGTAGCAGGGTCGGGCCGTGCTCCGCACGGTCTTATAAACCAGCACGTCGAAGCCCAACTGGGCGTAGTAGAGCAGCCAGCGGGCGTTCAACAGCGGACCGGCCGCCACGCCCAAGGGGCTGCCCACTCTCAGGCCCAAAAAATCCCAGCGTCCTGGCACCTCGGGCACCTCGATCGGCACCGGCTCGGGGGCGTGGTCGTAGTTCCACTGGTAGGATTTGTCGGGCCGGTACCGGGGCAGATCGTCAAGGTCGGGCACGGTGAAGAATTCCTTGGAAAGAGGAGGCACTGGCGTGGGCTTTTTCGAGGAGGCAACTTTTGTTTAGCCGAAGGAGGGGTTGTGGAAGTCCGGGTCGGAGTAGAACTCTTCCCAAGTGGTGCAGTACCACCAAAGCACGGACTTGGACTCCGAAAGCACCACCATGATATACGCCAGAACGGTCACGCCGAACATCCCCTTGAGCACAAGATAAATAAGTCCCTTGGAGACTCCCTCCTTTCCCCAGAGCATGCAGCCCAGCACGAACGCCGACACGACGAGAAACACTGTGGCGACCGGCAAAGCATAGAAGCCCGCGACCATAAATCCATCAGCGACGGGGCCGCGGGCCAACCAGTTCAGCACCCCTACCAGCAAGATCAGGGCTAGAAACCACAGCACGATGGCCGTCCAGAGCACCCGGCGAGCCCACACGATGCCCCATATAGCCGTGGGAGAGAACGCTTCCAGCGCGTCGATCTGCTCTTCGCTCAGTTGGTTGACGATCTTTCGCAATTTTTCGTAATCCACGGCTATTCTCCCCCCTGGAGGTTTGCCCAGTATTCGTTGCATCATGTTTCTTGTTCGCGTTCAAACGAAGACTGCCCATTACGGACTTATCGAGGCTATTCGGTTCGCTCGGAGCATTGCTGGGCCAGCATGCGGCGCTGTTTCTCGTAGTAATAGGGGAGAATGATCCTGCTGGCATCGTACAGCAAAACTGCAACATAAAATAGTGAGATTCCAGCCCAAAGAGGAAATATCAACCCAAGAGCAAAAAACAATCCGATCAGCAGTCCTTTTATTTTCCAGAGTTGCCAACTCAACGCCAGGGTCGCCACGGCGAAAATGCTGGAGGAAATGAGATAGATGTATAAAGCCCGTTCTAAAATGCCAGGATCGTATTCTGTGCTGTAGTAGGCGTAGTACTCCAAGTCCCATCTGAGATAGACCAGAGTCAATGCCCACAGTGCCCCGGTTGCCAACACCGTCTGGTGCCCCCAAATCAGGGCTTTAATGGGCCGAGGATAAGTGAATTCTCCGTTGGAAGATTTTTCGCCTCTCGGGAAGTTCGGTGCCTTGCCCATGAAAAACGATCTTCCAAAGGGATGAGATGTCCTGTTGAGCGGTTTTTCCAGATCCCCTTATGCGCCATTTTACCGGGGTGCCTTCTTCTGCAACCAGCGATCGGCAAACCGGAGATACTGTTCCCAGTCGTAGCGGGTCACGTCGTGCTTGCCGGTGCGGATGTGGTAGCCCAGCACGCCCATCACCGGGCGGTTGACCGGCGGCATCTCTTCGGCCGGGAACACCCCTGGCCCCAGCAGCAGCCGATACACCGGCGCGGCGTGCTTGACGGCCAGGAACTCGCCGCGGGGATCGGCCCAGCGGTCCTCCTGGGCGCTGGCCACATAGCAGGGCCGGGGGGCAATCAGGGCGATTAGCATGTGCTGGTCCAGCGGCAGCTGGTCTTCGCGGTTGTTGTACTTTTTGAAATTCTCGCAGAACCAGTGGGGGAAAGCCGTGTTGATCCGCCAGAGGGTTTCGCCGAACCGCCGCCGGGAAAGGGCCGCCCCGCCGCAGCCGGAGTTGTTGGAAATGACCAGGGCAAACCGCTCATCTTGGGCCCCGGCCCACAGGGCCGTCTTGCCCAGCCGGGAGTGGCCCATCACCGCCACGCGGCGAGCATCCACCAGTGGCTCCCGTTCCAGGTAGTCCAGCGCGCGGGAAAGCCCCCAGGCCCAAGCTGAAATGGCTCCCCAGGCGTCCGGGGGGCGGGCACCCGGCGGGTCCAGCAGCCCGTGCACGCCGTTTTGGAAGCCGTCGTGGTAGTCCGGGTCGATGTCGCCGTAGTAGGCCGTGGCCAGGGCGTAGCCACGACTGAGGATCAGCTCCACCTGCCACCGCGAGGCGGCCCCGCCGCGAGTCTCTTCACTGGCGCGGTTGTTCACCACCCCCGGGCCAGGACGCATCCAGCTTTCGGGAAGCCGGATGGCCGGATCGGGAAACACGGCATGATTGCCCCAGAAGTTCAGGCCCAAAAACGCCGGCACCGGTTGCTTGCTCTTGGGGATGTAAAGCAGCAGGTCCAGAGCCGGCTTGTCCTTGGGCCCGAAGAAAATGCGCACCTGCTTGCGCACGGCCCGGCCGCCCAGAGCCTGATCGCTTTGCTCCAGCACGCGGAAGCGAAGCTGCTTGGGAGGAGCGGGGCTGCGGCCATACATGTACCGGCGGAACAGTTCCAAAATCTCCCCGCGGCGCTTGGTGCGCCACAGCTTGGGGGTGGTTACCGGCGTGCCGTCGGCACACACCAGCGGATCCGGCAGCGTGTAGGGGGGGACTTTGCTTTCGTCGTAGTTGGGCACGAAGCGCTGGGCGAGGGCCGGCGCGGCCCCGGGAAGCAGGATCGCCAGTGCGGCCAAAGTGTTTGGTAACAGCTTCATGGCATGACCTCTTGCTCTTGGATGGCGTGGCAGTAGCTTCTTCGGCTCGACCGTGACCTCACCCTCCCGCAGCTTACGCTGCGCACCTGGCCGGACGTCGCTTGTTCTTGCCCCAGAGCGGCAGCTCCGGTGAGCCGCATGCGTGAGCATGCGGTTTGTTTTGAACCGTACGGCCGTTGCTTCGTTTAGAGCAACCGGGAGCCGACGCTCCCGGCTCGCTCTCTAACCGCGGGCTTACGCCCGCGGCTCGCCACACTTCCAAGCCCCCAAGCCTCCACGCCTTCCAAGCCTCCCGCGGCTGAGAAGCCGCGGGCTCGCCCGGAGCGAAAGCTCCAGCGCAAGCCGCATGTCGATTCTTGCCCCGGCGAGCCCCGGACTTCAGTCCGGGGAGAGCCGAGTAAACACATCTCGGTCGATCTTCTCCGCCAGCTAAAGCTGGCGGCTCGCCATTTCGTGCGTGTATTCTTGCACCGGAGCGAAAGCTCCAGCGCAAGCCGCAAGTCGATAGCAGCTACTTCTTCTTCTCCGGCACGCGGCCGCAGCGGGCCAGGGCCACCACCGGGTAAAGCGTACCGGTGTAGGTGATGAAGTGGTAGCGATCGGTGTTGAGCGATCGGGTCCACCACCGGCCCGAACGACGCTGGTTCTGCTCCAGCCACCGCAGGGCCTTCTGGATGCGGGCCTCTTCGGCCGGCACGCCGGCTTGCCGCAGCACCAACACGGCCAGGCCCGTCATGTGGCCGTCGCTGGGCGGGTCGGCGGCGTCCGGTTCGGCCCGAAGCCGCGCGGCCCGGTTCCCCCGCCCCCACTGCTCCGGCCGGGCAAACGTGCGAATGGACCAGCCGCCGTCGGGCCGCTGGTGCTTCCAGATCCGTTGGATCAACTCCCGCTTCCGTTGGGGAGAGATCAACTCGGGCCAGTGGCAAGCAGTCCACAGCAGCAGCACGGCCGCGTAATCGTGCGGCGGCGGAGTGGTTTGCAGGTAGCGTTTGAGCCGCTGGACGCGGGCAAGCACTTCGCGGTCTTCAGGGCGGTTTTTGTCCAGCGACTGCAACCACCCGGGAGCCACGGTGGCGGCCTGGGCGGCCACGGTGGCCCCGTGGTAGCTGCTCGACTCATGCGGCGGCCAGCAGGTAGCGTTGCCTTGCGAGCCGTCTTCGGACTGCACGGCCAGCATCAACCGCAGCGCCGCGTCGGTCTCCGGAGAGAGGGAGCCGCGGACGTGGCGATCCCACTGGGCCAGTCCGGCGGCCAAGTAAGCAATCTGCGTGGGTCGGATGCCGCGGCGCAGCTTTTCCCGCGAGGTTTTTTGCAGCTTTTGCAGTTGTTCGACCAGAAAGCGGCGCGCTTCTTCCGGCGGCGGGCCCAGGTAGCGGCTTAGCTCGGGCCGGAAGAACGCATAGCTGCCGTTGGTGTGGCAGGCGATGCAGCGGCGGGAGCCGGTCCAGGCCCGGTTGCCTTTTTCCAGGTAGTCGAGGGCCGCCGGGAGCGAGAGCGTCTGTCGTTTCGGTTCCTGGGCCGAAGCGGCCGGGATGGTGATCGGCCCGTGCTGGTATTGCGGCCGCGAGACCTTCTCCGCCGCAGCGGCCAGCCCGGGAAAAAGAAACACGATCCACAACGCATGATGCCACCGGGGTGCAGGCATAGGAGGGCTCCGCAGGCAGGATGTCGGGGAACTTCCAAAGGCGGGAAAACCTACGAGGATCGTTCCCTGGAGAATATACCGACAGGCCCAGCCCGGATGCAAACATTCTCTTGCTCCGCACGTGCAAGACCCCCGGAGCGGAAGCACCTTGCGCACGCCGCAAGTCGCACGCCGCAAGCCGCAAACCGTTTCTTGCCCCGGTGCGGAAGCTCCGGCGCAAGCCGCGTGCGTGAGCACGCGGTTGTATTGGCGCTGGTTCTTGCAGCCGCGAGCCGTGGGCGTAAGCCCACGGAGAGCACGGCAATCATGCGCCGCTTTCTTATC
>JALSGI010000886.1 GCA_026982835.1 Planctomycetota bacterium
CGTCCACCTCGAACTCGATGTACGGCTTGCCGACCACGATATCCGGCTTGACCACCGAGCCGTCCACGTAGGGGTGGTTTTGCAAAAACTCGGAGACGGCCTCGGCGGCCCGGGTCAGCCCTTGCAGGTCGTCCCCGTAGATGCGCACGGCCATCGAGGCGCGGATGCCGCTTTGCAGCATCACCACGCGCCCTTCGATCGGTTGCAGCGGCGAAGCCTTGGTGATGCCCGGCAGCGTGGCCACGCGGTTGATTTCGTTCCAGATGTCCTGGGCCGTGACGCCCGGGCGCCACTGGTGGCGGGGTTTGAGCATCACGTAGGTTTCGATCATGGCCGCAGGAGCGGGGTCCAGGGCCGACTCCACACGGCCGATCTTGCCCAGCACGTTCTCCACCTCCGGGATTTCCTTGATGAGCGTGTCTTGAATCTGAAGCACCCGCAGCGCTTCGCTGAAGCTGGCCGCCGGATAGAGCATGGGCATGTAGAACCAGCTCCCCTCGTCCAGGGCGATCCAGTCGTCGGTCTTCAGCCCGTCGTGCAGGTGCTTGAACTCCACGTAGCCGGGCAAGGAGTTCAGGTCGGCCCCGACGCTGCTGGCCAGGCGTTCCAGGGGCCTGAGCATCGTCGGCAGCCCGAACCACGCAGCCCCTCCGGCAAACAGGATCAAAAGCAACACCAGCACAAAGGCCCCTTTGTGCCGCAGCAGCCAGCGGAGCGTGGGCTGATAGACGAACAGGATGATGCGGCTCACCGGGTTTTGTTCCAGCGGTTTGACCCGCTCCCCGACGATCCAAAACCCTGCAAATCCGCCCAGGGCTGCCGCGGCCAGCACGCCGCCGATGGCCGCCGCCTGGCCGTAGGCAGCAGATAGCTCGTGGAACCACACGCCTCCGGCCAGGGCCGCTCCCAGGGCCAACCCCACGGCCCCTCCGGCCCACTTCAGCCACGGCCGCTCCGTCAGCCGGGCAAAGAAGATGCGGCTCAAAAGCGGCACCAGCGTTACGGCCACGATCAAACTGGCCACCAGCGAGAATGTCTTGGTCCAGGCCAGCGGGCTGAACAGCCGGTGATCCCGCCCGGAGAGGAAGAAGATGGGCAGGAAGCTGATCACCGTGGTGCTCACCCCGGTGATCACCGCCGGGATTACTTCCACGGCCGCTTCGTAGATGACTTTGAGCCGCTGTTGGCGGTCGCGGCCTCCTTGGGCCTCCCACTCGGCCAGGTGGCGGTAGATGTTTTCCGAAACGATGATGCCCATATCCACCATCGTGCCGATGGCGATGGCGATCCCGGCCAGCGACATGATGTTGGCATCCACGTTGAACCACTTCATGCCGATGAAGGCCATCAGCACAGCCACCGGCAGCGTGGAGGCCACCACGATGCTGGCCCGAATGTGAAGCAAAAACAGCACCACCACCAGGATGGTAATGATGATTTCCTCCTTCAGCGCGGTGGTGAGCGTGGCCACCGTCTCGTCGATGAGCCAGGTGCGGTCGTAGATGGGGATGATCTTCACCCCGCCCAGGTTGGGCTCCAGCTGCTTGATCTTCTGGCGCACCTTCTGGATCACATGACGGGGATTTTCGCCCAGCCGCATCACCACCACGCCGCCGACGGCCTCGGTGCCGTTGAGGTCCAACGCCCCGCGGCGAAAATCCGGCCCAAGCTGCACCTGGCCCAGGTCCTCGATCCGCACCGGCACGCCGTCGCGGGTGGCCACCACGGTACGTTCGATTTCGCGCAGGGTTTCCGGCAGGGTCTTGCCCGAGCCGATGAACCCGCGGCCGCGGAGGATGTGCTCCATGCCGCCCACTTCGACGGTTTTAGCCCCCACGTCGATGTTGCTCTGCCGCACCGCCTGGATCACTTGCCGCAGGGTGATGTTGTAGAACCGCAGCTTGTCCGGGTCCAGCTCGATCTGGTACTGCCGCACGTAGCCGCCGATGGAAGCCACCTCGGCCACTTCGTTGATCGACTCCAGGTCGTACTTGATCACAAAGTCCTGCAAGCTGCGCAGCTCGGCCAGGTCCATATCCGGCGGGCCCTGGAGCACATAGTAGAAAATCTGCCCTAGTGCGGTGGCGTCTGGCCCCAGCTCGGGAGTCACCCCCGCGGGGAGCTTGCCGGCCACGGTGTTGAGCTGTTCAGCTACGCGGCTTCGGGCCCAGTACAGGTCCACGTCGTCGTCGAAAGTCACCTGCACGAAGGAGAAGCCGAACATGCTTTTGCCCCGCACGCTGCGGGCTCCGGGCACCGACTGCAAGGCCACCGAGAGCGGGTAGGTGATCTGGTCTTCTACATCCTTGGGCGAGCGGCCGTTCCAGGTGGTGAGCACGATCACCTGGTTGTCGCTCACGTTGGGGATGGCGTCCATCGGCACGCTTTGGGTGCAGTACCAGCCGTAGATGACCACCACGGCCGTGGCCAGCAGCACCAGCAGGCGTTCGCGGATGCAGAACTGGGCGATTTTGGAAAACATGGTTGGGGTTCCATGTTTGCGGGTTGGGGACTGAAATCACCGTCGGCGTTTTGTTCCGGCAACCAGCAGTCGCTGATCGGTTCTGGTTCCAAGCGGCACTTGTTCTTGCTGCAGCGCAAGTCGCAAGCCGGACCGGCGGCGCGGCTAGTGCACGTGGGCCGCGGCCACGGACTTGGTTTTCTTCTTGGCCGGGGCGTCTTTGCCGGCCGTTTTGCCTTTCTTCTTGTTGCCTTTGGCCACCCGCTGCGGCACGGCGTTGGTGATCTCGTGCACCTTCTCGGCACAGCGGCGCATCTTGTGGCCCCAGTAGGGGTTGGCCGGCTTGTCTTCGGCCTGGAGCCAGTCGCCGTAACCGCCCGGGACCATCGAGCAGAAGAAGTGCACCAGCCGCAGTTGCTTGCCCTGCACACGCAGTCGCACGGCCAGGCGGATCATGGCCCGACTGAGCTTCTTGAACGTGACGCGGGCTTCGGCCAAGGTCTGGTCGGCCATCTTCGCAGCGGCCGCTTCCAGCTCGATGAGGAACGGGTGGGCATCAAGCGGCACGCCTTCTTGTTCCCGCAGCTTGCGGGCCGATTGGGCCAGGCGACGCAGCACGTTCCCTTCCACCGGCTTGTCGTCGGCCAGGTGCCGCTGCGTGTGCAGGTAGCTGTCGAGGAGTTGTTCGTAAAGTTGGGCTGCCGGGCCAGAAAGTTCGGTCACCGAAGCCAGCTCCAGCGGCAACGGGCGGTTCTTGGGCGGCTCGGCCCGCGTGGGGTCGATCACCGACGGCTTGAGCTGCAACTGCATCTGCGAGTCGATGAGGAAGTTGCCGCTTCGGGCCACGTGCTCGCCAGGGACAATGCCCTCCCAGACGACGATCTCTTCCTCGTTGACCAGCGGTCCCAGCGTCACGCGGCGGATTTCAAACCGACCCGGGTCCGTCTCCACATAAACCACCGAATGCCCCCCCACGGCCAGCACCGCATCGCGGGGGATGACCACCACCTTGGGCTGCGGCACCGGACGATCGGCATAGCCCAGCTGGCGCGTGGGCACCAACTCCACGCCGCAAATGGGGCAAGGTCCCGGAGCGTCGCGAATGATCTCCGGATGCACCGGCGAGATCCACTTGCCGGCAAGCTCCGGGTCGTAAAGTTGCTGGGACTTGTACCCGGGCGGGAACACCGGCACCTGGATCGTGGCCACGGCATAATCGCCCACCTTGAGCAGCCCGTGCGGGTTGGGGAACACCACCCGCACATCGACGGTGCGCGTCTTTTCGTCCACCACCGGGTCGATAAAGGCCACGCGGCCTTCGAAGGTGCGCCCCGGGATCGATTGCACCGTGGCGTGCACCTTCTGCCCGTAACGCACCAGCGCGGCTTCTTCCGGGTACAACTGCACCTGGAGCCACACGGTGGACAGATCGGCCACTTCGTAGAGCACCTGGCCGGCCTTGACGTACTGGCCCTCCAACTTGGGCTTGCGGATCACCGTGCCGGCGATGGGCGAGTAGAGCGTGATGCGCGTTTCGGCCTTGCCCCGTTGCAGGATGCGGTCCACCTGTTCCGGGGTGAGGGCGAAGCGAACGATCAGTTTTTCCCGGGCACCCTCGTACAGCCCTTTTTGGGTTTGCACCAGGTTGGTGAAGTTGGACTGCTTGGCCCGCTGCAACGCTTCCCAGGCACGCAGCAGTTCCACCTGGGCCGAGTAGAGCTCCGGCGAGTAGATCTCGGCCAGGGCATAGCCCTGGGGGACGAACATGCCGGTGTAGTCGGCGTTGAGCTTCTCGATGCGGCCATCCACGTGCGAGGA
>JALSGI010000887.1 GCA_026982835.1 Planctomycetota bacterium
CCTCGTCGAAGTCGATAAAGCCCACCCCGCGGATGGTGCGGGTGACGGCCTCGTAGCGGGCCACGGAGGTTTGAATTCCGGCAATCCGCTTGGCCAGCGGGTCGATGACCACGGCCAGCGGGTCCTTGTCCCCCAGGCCTTGTTGGGTGGGTTCCAGCTTCATGCCGCACACGGGGCATCTTCCCGGCTTGGGCCGCGGCGGCGTGCACAACATGGGACAGACGTACATGGTGGTTTGATCCGAGGTGGACTCCTCTTCGGAGGTCTCGTCCTGGATTTTGAGCAGGTTGTGCTTTTGCAACAGGCCAATCCCGGCCATCACGGCCACCAGTGCGGCGGCCAGGGCCAGCGGGAACACCACCAGCCGCACTACCGGCCCAATGAGCCGTACCACCAGGTACTTGCTGCCCCCGGAGGCCCCCTGTGCCGCAGTTTGCGGAGCAGACGTGGCGGAAGGTTCGGGTTTGGAGCTCATGGCTTGTGCGCTTCGCTAAAGGAAGAGGATCGGGTTTCGCTTCCATCTCCCCGGTAAGCTCGTGCCTGCAGAGACGCACCATCCGGGGAAATCTCAACTTGGCCCATCGCCAAACGGTGCGCTGGATGCACCGGCAGCAACGCCAGCACGCTTGGGAAAGAGCCCAAGCTTCTGCTTGCAGAAGATCAACAGCGCCAGATGCAAAGACGGCTCAGAAGCGCCGTTGCGGGTAAGACCTCGGCAGAATCGGCCTCATCCGCAGCACCTGCCACAAAGAGACCGGCCGGCAGAGGTACCGTCCCGGACAGCACCCCCAGCGGCTGGAGCTTGCTGCCGGAGATCTCTTGCCGGGATTGTGGAGCCGGCAGGGGGTTTTCCTTTCCGGCACATTCACAACCCAGGGCAACTTTTTCTCCCTGCCCACAACAGCAGCAGGCACTTTGCAGAAGGCAACGACATGCTTTGGGGGCAACATGGCGGTGGCAATCCGGACGCCCCGGGGCACACAATCCCGGTGCCGGCCACGCCGTAGCCGCGGCCGCCAGCACCAGCAGGAACGTCTTGAGGGTTCGGGCCACCATAATCCATGCTCCGCGGAGGGAACCTCTCCCTTCACTCTACGGTCGGCCGAAAGCGGGGTCAAGCTTTTTCAAAAGCCGAGGGAGTTGATTCTTGTCCGGCAATCCCCGGCTCCAGGAGCTTCGCCCCCTGCGGCGTCGATAGGCTCGGCCGCTGGCCGGCGAAACACGTCGAGGCGAAAGGTGTTCTGCTGCGGTTTCTCTTTGCGGCCCCTTCCGCCTAACATGTCTAAAGAGAGATCCCGGTTCGGTGCCGCCGGGTGCCAAGCCGTAGGACTTGCTTTCGGCAAGCTGGAAAACGAAGCATGCCCGCAAGCCAGTATCAGTACGACTGCATCGTGGTGGGAGCCGGTCATGCCGGCACCGAAGCGGCCGCGGCCGCAGCTCGCCTGGGAGCCCAGGTGGCCCTGCTGACGGTGAACCTGGACACCGTGGCCCAAATGAGCTGCAACCCGGCCATCGGCGGCGTGGCCAAGGGGCAGATCGTGCGCGAGATCGACGCCCTGGGGGGGCTGATGGCCCTGGCCATCGACGCCACCGGCATCCAGTTCCGCATGCTCAATCGCAGCAAGGGTCCGGCCATGCACAGCCCCCGGGCCCAGGCCGACAAAAAAGCCTATCAGCAGCACGTCAAGCACTTGATCGAACAACAGCCGCGGATCGCCTTGCGGCAGGAAGTGGTCGAGGACCTGCTGGCCGAGCCGCTGGGAGAAGGACGCTGGCGGATCGCCGGCGTGCGGGTACGCGGGGGGGCCGAGTACCAAGCCCCGGCCGTGATCCTCACCACCGGCACCTTCCTGCAAGCCCTGATGCACACCGGAGAAACCCAAACCCCCGGCGGACGCGCCGGCGAGGGGACCACCACGGGGATCAGTGCTGCCTTGCGCCGCTTGGGCTTTCGTCTGGAGCGATTCAAAACCGGCACGCCCCCCCGGATCAACGGCCGCACGATCGACTTTTCCCGCTTGGAAATCCAGCCGGGGGACGAGCACCCCCAGCCCTTCTCCTTCCTCACAGAGAAGCTGGACGTGGAACAACTCCCCTGCTGGATCACCTACACCAACCCGCAGGTGCATGAGCTGATCCGGGCCAACCTGCACCGGGCGCCGATGTACACCGGGCAGATTGCAAGCCGCGGGCCGCGCTATTGCCCTTCCATCGAGGACAAGGTGGTCCGCTTCGCCGACAAGCCGCGGCACCACCTGTTCCTGGAACCCGAGGGACGGCACACGCTGGAGTATTATGTCAACGGCGTCTCCACCAGCTTGCCCCGCGACGTGCAAGACGAGCTGTTTCGGCTCATTCCGGGCTTGGAAAACGCCCAGATCATGCGCTACGGTTACGCCGTGGAGTACGACTACGCTCCGCCGGAGCAGCTCTGGCCGCACCTGGAAACCAAGCATGTGGAGGGACTGTACTTTGCCGGCCAGATCAACGGCACCACCGGCTACGAGGAGGCGGCCGCCCAAGGGCTGGTGGCCGGGGCCAACGCGGCCTTGAAGCTCCAGGGCAGGGACCCCCTGGTGCTGCGACGCGATCAGGCCTACATCGGCGTGTTGATCGACGATCTGGTCACCCGCGGCGTGGACGAACCCTATCGCATGTTCACCTCCCGGGCCGAATACCGCCTGCTGCTGCGGCAGGACAATGCCGACCGGCGGCTGACCCCGCTGGGCCGCAAGCTAGGGCTGGTGGACGACCATCGCTGGGCCCGCTTTGAGCAAAAGCAGGCTGCCATCCAGGCCACGCTGGAGCTGCTGCAAACCCAACGCCGCCAGGGACGCCCGCTGGCCTACTGGCTCAAGCGGCACGACACCACCTGGGGAGACCTCCAGCGGTGGTGCCCCCAGTTGGCTCAAACTCCGCCGGATGTGGCTCTGCAAGTCACCTGCGACATCAAGTACGAAGGCTACCTGGCTCGCCAGGAGTCCCAGGTGCACCGCCAGCGGCGGTTGTTGAATATGCGCATCCCCCGCGAGTTGGACTACAGCCGCATCGGGCAGCTGCGGATCGAGGCCCGAGAGAAGCTGGCCCGGGTGCGGCCGCTCAACCTGGACCAGGCCAGCCGTATCAGTGGCATCACCCCGGCCGATCTGGCCGTGCTGGCCGTGTATTTGCAGTCGTTTCAGCGCCAGGCGTGAGAGCCTCCCCCGAGCTTCAGTCCAGGAGGCTTGGGGGCCTGGAGGGATACAGAGCCCCGCACGTCAGTGCGGGGAGGCGGCAGGGCCGCAGCCACTAGGCGCTTCCGCTCCGTTGCAAGAAAAAGCGTTAACTTGCCCAACAAGAGCCCCCCGCGCCAGCGGGGGGAGGCGGCGAGAGGCGGCTTGCGCCGTGCGCTTTTACGCCGGTGCTTCCGCACCGAAGCCGGAACAAGCGCCGGTTTTCGCAATCGGCGAGCCGCCGGCGTAAGCCCGCGGTTCTCCGGCGAGCCGGGAGCGTAAGCTCCCGGAGGGCTCGGAGGCCTGGAGGCTTGGGGGCTTGGAGGGATGGCGAGCCGCTGGCTTCAGCCAGCGGAGAAGATCGACATGCGTTTTTTCTTGGCCCTCCGGGCGGCTAAAGCCGGGGGCTCGCCACTGGTGCTTCCGCTCTGGTTGTTCTACACATCTTGCCCTGGGGAGGCGCGGCTCCCGGGGCCGAAGGTCCGCCAGCACTGGGCCATGTCCAACAGCCGTGTCATGCCTCGCCATAACGTCTCCGGAACCGGAAAGCCCCCGCGTCGAGGAATGTAACCGCCCAACTGCGCCACCCACTGAATCATCTGGTCCAACCTCGGGGGTTTCTGCGGG
>JALSGI010000888.1 GCA_026982835.1 Planctomycetota bacterium
GGCGCCTGCTGGCCTTTTTCCCCGAGGGGGCCGATGTGATCCGCTTGGGCACTGTGGCGGTGAAGCGGGACCGTTTCGGTACGCTCACGGTGCTGGAACTGGAAGAGCCGGTTGCCCCTGAGGAGGAGCAAGGATGAGTACGGAAGCTTCCCTGCAAGAAAAGCGCCAGGGGTGGCTCCAGCAGCGTCGCACCGGAATTGGCGGTTCCGACGCAGCGGCGGTGCTCGGGGCCAACCCCTGGAAATCCCGCCTGGAGTTGTGGGCCGAAAAGCGCGGCCTGGTGGAAAGCCCCGAGTTGGACAGCGAAGCCGTGCAATGGGGGCTGAAGTTGGAGGGCATTGTACTGGAAGAGCTTGCCCGGCGTACAGGTCGCCGGGTGGAGAGGCACCCGCAGTTTGAGATTCTCCGCCACCCGGAATACACCTGGATGATCTGCACGCCGGACGCTTTCCAGTACGACCCGCAACGCGGCCGCGGTGTGGTGCAGGCCAAGACCACCTCGGCCTTCCAACGAAATGAGTGGGAAGGCCAGGAACCGCCGCTGCATTACCAGGTGCAAATCCAACATGAGATGCTCGTCACCGGCTGCACCTGGGGCACGCTCTGCTGCCTGATCGGCGGCCAGAAGTTTGCCTGGTTCGATGTGGAATTGAACCGGCGGTTCGTTTCGGCCCTGATCGAAAAGGAGCGGGAGTTCTGGCAGCAGGTGCAGGAAGGGGTGCAGCCGGAGCCGGACGGCACGGAGTCCTGCGCCCGGGCGCTGGCCAAGCTTTACCCGGAAGAGACGGGCGAATCGGTGGCCTTGCCACCGGAGTTCTTGCAGTACGACGAACAGTTGCTGGAGATCAACCAGCGGATCAAGGCGCTGCAGGAGCAGAAGCGGGAGCTGGAGAACCGCTTCAAGGCGGCCATCGGCCCCCATGCCCTGGGCGTGCTTCCAGACGGGACGGTTTACACCTACCGCACCGTGCAGCGGAAGGAATACACCGTCAAGGCGACCAAGTACCGCGTATTGCGGAGGGCCAAAGGATGAGCAAGAAGCAGTTAGCCAAAGGCAACCCTTCGGGTCAGAAAACGGCCCTGGCCAACTTGCGCAGCTTGTTGGAGCAGGCCAAGGGACAGATTGCCCTGG
>JALSGI010000889.1 GCA_026982835.1 Planctomycetota bacterium
GTAGGTGCCGGGGCGCAGGCCCGTGAACTCGTAATAGCCGGCCGCGTTGGTCGATACTGCAAGAGGCACGCCCCCCGGACCCAACACCGGATTGCCCAAAGAGTCCAGTAGCCGCAGCGTCACCCCGGCCAGGGGTACATCGTCCGGGGTGCGCGAGCCGGTGCGGAGCGTGACCAGCACGTCGGGATCGGGCGTGGTGCCTTCTTCCAGCTCCACCGGCGGGCCGTCCTGGAACACATAGCCGCTGATGGTGGCCCCGCGCAGTTCGCCGAAGGTGTAGTCCAGCCCCGACTCCCCTTGTCCCAGGGAAATGAGCGTGATGCGGTCGGCCGGATCGTCCACCGTGCCGCCTGCGGTGCCGGCGCGGTCTTGTCCGTCCAGGTAGCCGGCCGGTTGCAGCTCCTGCAGGCCGTAGGTGCCCGGGAACAGGTTATTGAAGACAAACTGCCCGTCGCCGTTGGTGAGCGTGGTGATGCCGGTGGAGTTGCCTGCCGCGTCGAGCAACTGCACCTCCACGCCACCGATGCCCGGCTCGCCGGGATCGCGGATGCCGTTGTCGTTCAGGTCCTCGAACACCGAGCCGGTGATTCGGGCCGGAAGGGCCTCGCCGAAGTTGTTCTGCTGGCTGTGCTGTCCGCCCAGCAGGTCGATCTCCTGGATGATGTCCGTGCCCAGGGCCACGCCCTCAGGGGTGCCGTCCACCTGGCCGGGATTGGCCGAAACGCTCAAGTACCCCGCCGGCTGGGTTTCCACCACGCGGAAGCGCCCCGGCGTGCTGTAGGTGAAGCTGTATTGCCCCAGAGCGTCGGTGGTCTGAAACAAGCCGGTGGAAACGTACTGGGTGCCGTCCCACACCTGCAGCTCCAGCGTCACACCGGCCAGTCCCGGTTCGCCGGGATCCCACTGGTTGTTCAGGTCCAAGTCCTGATACACCTTGCCGGAAATCTGCACCGGCAGTGGGGGCTGCTCCAGCGACAAGCCGGCCCCGGCCGTGCGGGCCGAGGTGCCTTCGCCCGGGGGATAGTCGCTGTCCCGCGGCAGGGGCAGGCTGGGGTGGATCAGCGCGTCGTAGTCGTCGTAGAAGCGGGCCGTGCCCGTGACGGTCTGGTAGTGCCCGCCGGCGGAGACGAACGTGGCCTCCAGCACCGAGCGTTCGAACTCGGCCCCTTCCACCAGCGAGTTGGCCGTGTCGTCCTGTTCGTCCACATCCACAGAGAAGACGAGCGTCTCGCCGGCGTCCCAGCCGGTGGCCTGGATCACAAGCCGCGTGCCGCCGTCGATCACGGAGAAGCTGACCGAGTCGATCCCGTCGGCGGAGATCAACTGCACGGGAAAGGCCGAGCCGACCCCGGGAGCGCCTGGAACGGTGTCGAAGAACACGTCCCCCTGGTCGAAGCCGTTTCCGTCCTGGTCGCCGTCGATGACCAGTTGGGTCAATTGGGCGTCATGCCCGCCGCCGCTCCAGGTGATCTGGAACAAGTCGCCCGTGGTTTCGGTGCCCTGGGTGGTCTGCTCGGTATAGACGGCTCCCAGGTGGATGGGCGTGACCGACAGCAGGCAACGTCCTTCCAGCGGTTCGCAGTGCAACGGGCGTGCGGTACGGTTTTTCCAGGCGTGTTGCTTGTGCCGACGCCACCAGCGCTTGATCCACTTCACCGTGGTTGACCTCCGTGTGCTTTGGGTTTGCGGTGGTTGACCTTCCGCCTGCCGCGTGGGTTTCCGTACCCGCGTTTGGGCTCAGCGCAGCCCCGGCAAGCGAGCGGCGTTTTCCGGGGCCAGCTGCCAGTAGCGGATGGAGGTGTCGTAGCTGCCCGAGAGAAGCACCTGCTGCTGCGGCAACCAGACCATCGATGTGACCGACCCCTTGTGCCCCACCAGGCGCAGTGTGGGCTGCCCGGTGGCCAGGTCCCAGAGGCGCACCTGGTTGTCCGTCCCTCCGCTGGCCAGGCGCTGGTTGTCCAGGAACACCAGCGTCATCACCCGGCCAGGGCGGCTGCGCAGGCGCATGGTGGGCTTGCCTTCGGCCAGGTTCCACAAGGCGATGGAAGTCCCCTCGCCGCCGGTGGCCAGGCGAGTGCCATCGGGCGAAAAAGCCATCGCCCGCACGCGGCGGCGGTGCCCTTTGTGGTCCAGCATCATCTGCCGGGCCGGCCAGCTCCACATCCGCACCACCCCGTCCCGCCCGGCGGCGGCCAGCAGATCACCCCGCGGGGAGATGGCCACCGTGCGCACATCGTTACAGGTCATCTCCAGCGTGGCCAACTCCTGGTGGTTCATGTCATACACGTGCACGCGGCGGTCATAGCCTGCCAGGGCCATCGCACTGCCGTCGGGAAACATCTCCAGGGCATAGACCGTTTTTCCAGGGAACAGGAACTGCCCCGTCTGAGCCCAGGAGCCCACCTGCCAGCGAATCACCCGGCGATCGTCCCCGGCTGAGTAGAGCCAACGCCCATCGGGCGTAAACCGCACCGTGCGGATCCAGTCGGTGTGGGCCGCCAGGGTTTTGACCAACCGGCCTTCGGTCCGGTCGAAGATGTGCACCACGTGATCGTCCCCGGCGGCGGCGATCCAGCGTCGGTCGGGGCTTACGGCCACGGTGCTCACCACCGCGGCCTCGCCGGGGCGGAGACTGGGTACCTGCACGGTTCGCAGCGGCGTGCGCACAGGCACTTGCTGGGCCGCAAGCGTCCCGGCGCCCCCCAGCACCAGCGCCAAGGCCAGGATTCCCCGATGGAGTTTCATGGTGTGTGTTCCCCCGGAGTTGTGCTGAGCGTGGAAATGGATTCGCAATGCCGCGTGTTTGTTCCCCCTGCTTACGCGGGGGGCTCCTTGTGTGCGTCTTAGTATTTGACCTTGCATCGGAGCGGAAGCTCCCCGGGAGGGCGAACCTCCTGGTGAGCCGCAGGTTCCTCGTGCACGTCGTTTGCACAAACACGCTTTGTTCTTGCTTTGGAGCGGAAGCTCCTGGCGCAAGCCGCAGGTCGCAAGCCGCAAGCCGTTTCCGGCCCGGTGCGGAAGCACCGCCTCTCCCCCAAGCCTCCACCTCTCCAAACCCTCCCCCGGCTAAAGCCGGGGAAAGCCGGGGGCTCGCCCGGTGCGGAAGCACCTTGCGCAGGTCGCCAGGCGCAAGCCGCAAGCCGGACTGTAAACATTTATCGGTTTCTGCGACTGCTCCGGCCCATGCAAAACACGCCCCGGAACGAAATCCCCTGGCAAAGTTTTCCTCCTGGAGAAAAGGAGAGGGTCTGCGCGGCTGTTCCGGCGGGGTAACCGGTACCGGCTCTTTTCCGCAGAAAGGAGCCCGGCGGCACACCCTGTCCCCTTGGTGGAGTTTCGTTTAAGGTGGAGGCGATGTGGCCAGCCGGCCCTTGCCGGAGGCAAGTGTTTTCTGTTTTCCTCCACCGTCCGAAAGCCGGTGGCTGGTTAAGTTCGTGGTTTTGCCGTTTTTTCGATACCGCCTGTGCCCGAGCACCTGGACAAATCGGCCCAGCGCATCCGCAGCATGTTCGGCCAGATCGCCCCGCGGTACGATCTGGCCAATCACGTGCTGTCGCTCAACACGGATCGCTATTGGCGTTGGCGGACCGTGCGGCGAGTGCCGCCTCGGGACCGGCGGCCCGTGCTCGATGTGTGCACCGGTACCGGTGACCTGGCCTTGGCCTACGCCCGGGCGGCCCGGCGCCTGGGGGCCGAGGTGGTGGGCACGGACTTCTGCCCGGAGATGATCGCCCTGGCCCGACAAAAAGCTCACCGGGCCGGGCTTGCCGGCCAGGTGCGTTTTCTGGTGGCCGACACGCTGGCCTTGCCGTTCGAGTCGGACCGGTTCCAGGTGGTCACGGTGGCTTTCGGCATTCGCAACGTGGCCGACTTGCAGCGAGGGCTGGCCGAAATGACCCGCGTCTGCGGCCCGGGGGGCCAAGTGGCCGTGCTGGAGTTTTCGCTTCCCCGGGGGCGTCTCTGGGGCGGGCTTTATCGCTGGTATTTCAAGCATGTGCTGCCCCGGCTGGGCCAGTTGATCGCCCGCAACCGATTCGACGCCTACCACTACCTGCCGGCCAGCGTGGAGCAGTTCACCCCGCCGGAGGAGATGTGCCGCCGCATGGAACAAACCGGCCTGATCCACGTGCAGGCCGTGCCCCTGACCGGCGGCGTAGCCACGCTGTATGTGGGCAGCAAGCCCCAGGATCGCAAGGACACCCCACGATGAGCAAAAAGCCGCAAGTGGTGCTGGGGATCACCGGAGCCAGCGGGGCCATCTACGCTGTGCGGCTGCTGGAAGTGCTGGTGGCCTCGGGCGTGGACGTGCATCTTTCCATCAGCCCGGCCGGGGCCACGCTGCTGAACGAAGAGCTGGACCTGCACGTGGACATCGAGCGGTTCGACCCTTCGCGGCTGCTGCCCGATCCGGCTCAGCTTTCGGCCGACAGCAAGCTGCAGCTCATCCGCCAGCTTTCGGGAGTCTCCAGCAGCGATAGCAGCATCTTCGGCACACCGGGCCAGCCGCCCGGGGAAGTGATCTACCACCACTACATGGACTTCTACGCGCCGGTGGCCAGCGGCTCGTTTCTCACCCAGGGGATGGTCATCTGCCCTTGCTCTGGGGGAACCCTGGCCAGCGTGGCCGGCGGGATGGCCCAGAACCTTATCACCCGTGCAGCCGAAGTCCACCTGAAAGAGCGCCGCCGGCTGGTGCTGGTCACGCGGGAAACGCCCCTGTCGCTGGTGCACCTGGAGAACCTGCGTCGCTGTGCCCAGGCCGGAGCGGTGGTGCTGCCGGCCTGCCCGGGCTTTTACCACGGCGTGCGTTCGGTGATGGACCTGGTGGATTTCGTCGTGGCCCGCATCTGCGACCAGCTCGGCATCTCCCACCAGCTCATTCGCCGCTGGGGAAGCCAGTAGCCGCACGAGATGGGGACACGGCGAGCTCCGGGCTTCAGCCCGCGGAGGGGCTTGGAGGCGTGGGGGCGTGGAGGGACGGCGAGCCGCCGGCGTCAGCCGGCGGTTGAACAGCCAGCCGCGCACCATCAGCCCGCGGAGCCCCGCACGTCAGTGCGGGGAGAAGCAGCCGGGGGGCTTGCAAGCCACGAAGAGATTCCGTATCAAGTGGGGCGTGCTTGCTGAAGCGAACTTTCCCAAGGCGCGCGGAGCGCCTTTTGCCGCCGGAGGGTTCCCCGTCCGGAGCCTTCCCCCCTCGGAAAGCAAAACACAGGAGAGAACACGGTGACGATTCGAGTGGCGATCAACGGTTTCGGGCGGATCGGCCGCCTGGTGTTTCGCGCGCTGGTGCAGCGGCGGGACAAGGTAGAGGTGGTGGCCGTCAACGACATCACCGACAACCGCACGCTGGCCATGCTGCTCAAATACGACTCGATCCACGGCCGCTATCCCGGTACGGTGGAGTACGACGAAGAGCATCTCATCGTCGATGGCCACCCGGTGCGGGCCCTGGCCCAGCGCGATCCCGCGCAGCTCCCCTGGGGGGAGCTGGGTGTGGACGTGGTGATCGAGAGCACGGGCATTTTTCGTTCCCGGGCCACCGACGGGAAGCCGGGCTTCGACTCCCACCTGGCCGCGGGAGCCAAGCGGGTGGTGATCTCCGCTCCGGCCAAGGACCCCGACCTGACCTGCGTGCTGGGTGTGAACGACGACAGGATCACCCCCGAAGTCAGGTGCATCTCCAACGCTTCCTGCACCACCAACTGCCTGGCCCCGGTGGCCAAGGTGCTGCACGACCGCTTCCGTATTGTCAAAGGGCTGATGACCACCGTGCACGCCTACACCAACGACCAGCGGGTGCAAGACCTACCGCACAAGGACCTGTACCGGGCCCGGGCCGCGGCGCTGAACATCATCCCCACCACCACCGGTGCGGCCGAAGCCGTGGGCAAGGTGATCCCCGATCTCAACGGCAAGCTCACCGGCATGGCGTTTCGGGTTCCGGTGGGTACCGGCTCGGTGGTCGATCTAGTGGCCCTGCTGGAGAAAAACGTCACGGCCGAGGAGATCAACGCCGCGATCAAGGAAGCGGCCGAAGGTCCGATGAAAGGCATCCTCCAGTACACCGAAGACCCGATCGTCTCCAGCGACATCATCGACAACTCCCACAGCTCCATCTTTGCCGCCGACTGGACCAAGGTAATCGACGACAACTTCGTCAAGGTGGTCAGTTGGTACGACAACGAGTGGGGCTACAGTTGCCGCACGGCCGACTTGGTCCAGCGCCTGGCCGCGCTGGATTAGTGCGATCCGGCTGCCCGGCCGCGTTGTCTTCGCAGATTTCAAAAAAAGCGGCCCTGGGAAGCTCGTGGCCTCCCAGGGCCATTTGGTTCCGGCGACTTTCGGCGGCCCTATTTCTTCACCACCGAAACGTCGTCGTACATCTCTTTGAGCTTCTTGAGAGCTTCCTCCACGCTGAACTTGCCGGGGTCAGACAACTTGACCGTGGCGGTCTTGTCCTCGTAGCTGACGTCCACACTCGCTACACCCGGTAGCGATTCGAGTGCACTTTGCACTCGAGGCGGTCAGCTAGCCCCTCAGTCCATGCCCACGTGGAACACCACGGTGTCGCTGACCGCAGGGGTCGCGGCCGCGCCGCCGGAGTCGGCCGGGTTGGTCACCGCTGGGGAGTCGCCCCCGCCGGAGGGAGTGTCTCCTCCCTGGGAGCATCCCACCAGCAGGGCCAGCCCTGCCAGGGGTACGAGGAATCGCTTCATGAGCCATCTCCTTGGTCCAAAAGGAAAACGGGACTACTGCCAGCATGAGAAACTTTTCCCGGGGGAAAGTCAAGACAAACTGCCTGTTCCTGGCAGCCGTGGCGTCCCCTGGGGCTAGCGCCGGCGGCCCGCTGGTGCAAGAGCTGGCGCTTGTTCCTTGCCCCGGAGCGGAAGCTCCGGCGAGCCGCGTGCGTGAGCACGCGGTTGTCTTGCCGCTGGCGCTGGTTCTTGCAGCCGCGAGCCGTGGGCGTAAGCCCACGGAGAGCACGGCAATCATGCGCTGCTTTCTTATCGTCTCCGGGAGCTCGTGCTCCCGGCTCGCTGTTCAACCGCCGACTGACGTCGGCGGCTCGCCACCGGTGTGAGATAACGTGTTTGGCGAGCCCCGGGCTTTAGCCCGGTACGTGTTTAGCGTGCCAGCACAAGATGGAGCGTTTCCAGGGCAAAAGAGTTGATTTTTGTCCGGCGAGCCGCGTGCGTGAGCACGCGGTTGGCGAGCCCCCGGCTTTAGCCCGGGGAGAGCCGAAGAAGCGCGTTTGGTTATTCTCCTCCGCCAGCTGAAGCTGGCGGCTCGCTGTTCAACCGCCGACTGACGTCGGCGGCTCGCTGGTTGCAAGAAGAAACGTTTTTTCTTGCTTCGGAGCGGAAGCTCCGGCGCAAGGCGCAAGCCGCCTCTCGCCGCCTCCCCCCGCTTACGCGGGGGGCTCTTGGTTGAGCCAGTTGACGTTTGTTCTCACCCCGGTGCGGAAGCACCACCCCCAAGCCTCCACGCCCTGCGGGAGCTGAAGCTGGCGGCTCGCTGTTCAACCGCCGACTGACGTCGGCGGCTCGCCACCCCTCCAAGCCCCCAAGCCTCCCCGCACTAACGTGCGGGGCTCCTCAAGACCCACGACCCACGACCCAAGACCTCCGGTGCGGAAGCACCGGCGCAAGCCGCAAGAAAACCCGTGGCCCCAGGAAGGGCAGCCCCTCAAGCCCCGGGGCCGGCCCCCGGAGTGCCCCGCCTGCTTGCGATCCCCTTTGGTTTTCCCAGCCCTGGGCAAGAGAGTTCCGGGGAAGTTGCGCCGGTGTCCCCGCAGGGCTTGCGAGCCTGCCTCCCTGGTCGCTCAAAGCCACGGCACCAAGATTTTATCGGGGGGATGGGTCAGAACGTGTCCAAGCTGGGCGGAGGCGGAAAAAAAATGCTTTTGGGCTATCTCGGCCGACTCCCGACGGAGCGGCTCCCTCTCCCGGTACCGCAAGCGCTGCCGGGCGGATAAGCTGAAAAAGTGCAAGCCCTTTTCCCTCTCACGAAGAAACCACCCCGCGATGAACGACCTCTCCCGCCCTGCCCCACGGATCATCCAACTTGCCCCCCAGGACAACGTGGCCGTGGCCACCGGGCCGCTGGAGCCGGGAG
>JALSGI010000890.1 GCA_026982835.1 Planctomycetota bacterium
GGTTTCGGCCGCCGTGATGCTGGTGCTGATGCTCATTCCTGTGCTGCTGCATCTGTTGTTTCCCCGCATGGCGGCCATTGCCTATGCCACGGCCAAGGAAGGGCTGGCCCAGCCGTTGTTCTGGGTTCTGCTGGGGGTGGGGAGTTTTTCCCTGCTGGTTTTCATCTGGCTCCCCTACCGCACCTTCGGCGAAGACATCAAGATGCTCAAAGATCAGGCGATGGTGCTGATCATGCTGCTGAGCGTGCTGCTGGGAGTGTGGAACGCCGGCTTGACCCTCTCGGACGAAATCGAAGGCCGCACCGCCGTGACCGTGCTGAGCAAGCCGATCGGGCGGCGGACGTTCATCCTGGGCAAGTTCACCGGGCTGCTGTTTCCGGTGCTGCTTCAGTTCCTGTTGCTGGCGATGGTCTTCCTGGTGGTGGTGGCCTACAAGGTGCTGTTCGAGGCCGGAGAGACCGGAAAAATCGAGGCCACCTTGCCCACGATCCGCGGCGAGATGCTCAGCGTGTTGCCGGGGCTAGCGCTGCGGATGATCGAGTGCATCATCCTGATCTCCATCGCCGTGGCCCTCTCCACCCGCTTGCAGATGCTCTCCACGCTGGTGATTTGCTTTTTGATCTACGGGTTGGGCCACCTGGTTCCGCGGATCGTGCAGTCGCACATCGGCCAGTTCGAGATCGTGCAGTTCATGAGCCAGTTGCTGGCGGCCGTGTTGCCGGTGCTGGAACACTTCGACGTGGAAGCGGCCATTACTTCCGAAACTCCGGTCCCCTGGAGTTACGTGGGCTGGGCGGCCCTGTACGGGCTGGTGTACTGCTTGTTTGCCATGCTGGGAGCCTTTGCCGTGTTCGAGGACCGCGACCTGGCCTGACGCCCCGGCTGCCCGCCCCCGGTACCACCAGGGCCTGAAAGCCAACCTTCCGGCCCAGCCCGGCCGGAGGAACGCAACAAGTCGCAGTGTTGCGGCCCCGGGCCTGTCCCCGGGAGTGAGCTTGCCAGCTTTGAGGTGGCCCATGCCCTTGCAACCGTTTTTCCGGTTGTTGAACACCTACGGTCCCCGCGGGGCGGCTGCGTGGCTGCGCCTGGTGCTGGGATTTGCCGGGCTGGTGCTGCTGACGCTGGGGGTACTGGGGGCCAGTTGGGCCGTGAGCGTGTTTCTGCTGGCCCACGGGAACACGGTGCCCGGCTCTCTCGCCCCGGCCGCTGCCTACCGGCATCCGCTGGAGCCGCTGCTCCGTTCGCTTCCCTCGGGCAGCCTTCCGGCCGAGATGCTGGAGCACCTGCAGCAGAGTTGGCCTGCTGGGGCGCAGCTGGAACAAGCCTGGCTGGCCGTGCTGGGGGCCTGGGCCCTGGCCCTGGTGTTGTGGCTGCTTTGGTGGTGGGGGATGCAGCGGATGGCCTGGAGCCAGGCCCAACGCTTCGCCTCCCGACTGCGACAGCAAATCTACTTGCAGGCTTTCCAGTTGGGCGATCCGCTGCTGTTTGGAGCCGACGGGGGACGACGCCCCCTGGCCCGATTGTTCGATCAGGCCGTGGAAGCTTGCCGCCAGGGAGCGGCGTTGTGTTGGGGGGCCGGCCCGCAGCATGCCGTGTTGCTGCTGGTGTTTGTGGTCGTGGCCCTCTGGATTCACCCCTGGATCACCCTGGCCGTGCTGGCCCTGGCCGCGCTGTTGCTGGTTCTGGGCTCCGGTTTCCAGGATCGCTCCATGCAGCAACAGGCCCTGTTGCAGGATCGCATGCAGCGGCAGATGATCGCCCTGCTGGAAACCCTGGGATTGTCCCACCTGGTCAACACCCTGCTGCTGGACGAGACCCCGGGTACCCCCTTCGCCGAATCGCTGGAGCACCTGGACCGGTATCAGCGGTCGCTTCAGCGGATGCAGTTGGCTCGGCGGTTGCGGTTTCGCCTGGGGTTGCTGGCCGGGCTGACCTTGGCCCTGGCCCTGGTGGGCTTCAACGCGTTCGTCCAGCCCCGGGGGATCACTCTCCCGCAGGTGCTGCTGCTGGTGGGCGTGCTGGTGGCCGGATATGCCACGGTGCGGCGGCTGATGCGTTACCGCTCCACGCTCCACGACGCGGCCCGCGAAGCCCGGCAAATCGCCGAGTTCCTGGATCAGGCCCCCGGCGTGGCCCAAGTGCCCCATGCCCAAGAAGTGCCCTCGCTGCAAGAGGCCATCCTCTTCGACGACGTGGTGCTGCAGGACGCCCTGGGCGGTCGGGTGCTGAACCGCCTGACCCTCTCCATCCCCCAGGGGGGCCTTACGGCCCTGGTGGGCAGCCAGCGCCGGGAACTGCTGGCCACCGGCAGCTTGTTGGCCCGACTCTGCGATCCCACGGCCGGGCGTGTGCTCTGGGACCAGCTGGACCTGGCCCACGCCTCGCTCGATTCGCTCCGCCGACGCTTGGGCGTGCTGCTACAGCAGGACTTGCTGTTTACCGGCACGGTGATGGAAAACATCCTCTGCGGCAATCCTCGCTTTGCCGAAGACGACGTCCGCCGCCTGGCCCGCAACCTGAACCTCGCCGCCTGGATCGATCGTCTCCCCCAGGGATGGGACACCGTGGTGGGGAAACTGGGCAACTGGGTCCACCCGATGGAAGCGCACTTTGTGGGCCTGCTGCGCATCCTGCTGCGGGAGCCGGAGGTGCTGTTCATCGAAGAGCCCTGGGAAGAAGCCGACCAGCCGCTGGAACAGCTGTGGGAAGAAACCCTGGAGCGCATCCAGCAGCAGCGGACCGTGATCGTGGTGGCCCATCGGCTTGCCACGCTTCGCCGGGCCGACCAGGTGTGCTTGTTCGACTCCGGCCGCGTGGTGGCCCGCGGCCCCCACGCCCAGCTGGTCCAGGCCAGCCACCTGTACCGGCACCTGCTTTACATCTGGTTCAACCAGTTCCGGGAAAAGGAGCCAGTGGCCGGTTCCACCACGTGAGGGCAAGGATCGGCCTGCGGCAGCGGGGGCTTGGAGGCGTGGAGGCGTGGGGGCTTGGAGGCGTGAAGAGCCGCGCGCCGTCAGCCGGCGGTTGAACGGCGAGCCGCGCACCGTAAGCCCGCGGTTGGCCAGCGAGCCGCCGACTTCAGTCGGCGGAGGGCTTGGAGGAATATAGAGCCCCGCACGTCAGTGCGGGGAGATCGGCTTGCGCCGACACGGTTCAAAACAACCGCGAGCTCACGCATGCGGCTCGCCGCCGGTACAAGAGTGCCTGTTCTTACATCGCAGCAGCAACACCGGCTCTCCCAGGGCCGGTTGCAAACGGGCCTTCTTTGCGACATCCTTGGGAACAAGCGCCATCCTGCCCGATGCTACGCCCCACGAATTTCCTGCCCAAGAAAGGTCTCCTATGCCCAAGGTGTTGTGCACGCCCACGCTGCTCTGGGACGGCAAGGCCGAGTGTTTGCAAATCCTGCGGGAAGCGGGCTTCGAGCCGCTGTTTCCCCACCCCCAGGACAACCTCCACGACCCCCACTGCTTGCGCCGCTACGTGGAGCAGGTGGAAGCCATCCTGGCCAGCGTGGAACCGTACACCACCGAGGTGATGGAGGGCACCCCGTTGCGGGTGATCGCCCGCATGGGCGTGGGCTACGACGCCATCGACGTGGAAGCCGCCACCCGGTTGGGCGTGGCCGTCACGATCACCCCCGGCACCAACGAGCACTCCGTGGCCGAGCACACGCTGATGCTCATCTTGGGCGTGTATCGGGGCCTGCCTTGGCGATACAAGCAGGTGCAGACGGGCCGCTGGACCAAAACCCCCTGGCCCCGCTTCGCCGGCAAGACGGTGGGCTTGGTGGGCCTGGGGCGGATCGGCCGGGCCGTGGTCCCCCGCTGCCAGGCCCTGGGGGCAAAGGTGATCGCCTACGACCCCTACGCCGATCCTCAGTGGGCCGCCCGGCACCAGGTCCAGCTCTGTTCCACCTTGGAAGAGCTGCTTCGCACCGCCGACGTGGTGAGCCTCCACTGCCCGGCCACCGCCGACACCAGGCACCTGATCAACCGCCAGACTCTGGCCCTGATGAAGCCCGGGTCGGTGCTCATCAACACCGCCCGCGGGTCGCTGGTGGATGAAGCCGCGCTGGTGGAAGCCCTGCGCAGCGGCCACTTGCTGGGAGCCGGGCTGGATGTGTTCGAGCAAGAGCCCCTGCCCACCGACTCCCCCCTGCTGGAGCTGGACAACGCCTTGCTGCTGCCGCACATGGCCGGGCTGGATCACGAGAGCGTGCGGGCCATGGGCAACCTGGCCGCTCGCTGCGTGGTGGACCTGCACCAGGGCCGCTGGCCCGAAGGCTGTGTGGTCAACGAGCAACTGCGGCAGGGCTGGTCCTGGCAGCGGGCCGCCACCTGAGTGGGTTTTCTGCTGGTATCCCCACCCGGAGCAAATTAACTTGGCAGAGAAGTTCCCACTGGTTTAGCTTTTCTGGCTCATGTGGCAGCGTGATCCATAAGATTCCTGCACGGAGACTCCCAAGATGAAACGCCTGCTTGTTGCCGCTACGGTTGCCGCCTGGCTGCTGAGTGCCACCGGGGCACTTGTGGCCCAGGAAGAGGAAAAAGGATTTCGACCTTTGTTTGACGGCAAGACGCTCGACGGGTTTGTGGGCGACCCGCAGCTCTGGCGGGTGGAAGACGGCCAGATCGTCGGCTCCACCGAGGGCAAGAAGCTCAAACACAATTCGTTTCTGGCCACGCGGAAGAAGTTCCGCAACTTCATTCTCAAGGTGAAGTTCAAGCTCCGCAATCACAACTCCGGCATCCAGTTCCGCAGCCAGTTGCTCAAAGACTTCATCGTCCGCGGCTACCAGGCCGACATTGCCGAAAACCGCTACTTGGGCATCCTCTACGAAGAACGCGGCCGGGGCATCCTGGCCGACGTCAACCCCCAGCAGGTGCGCAAGCACTACAAGCCGGGCCAGTGGAACGAGTACACCATCGTGGCCGACGGGCCGCACATCAAGCTGCTGATCAACGGTCACCTCACCGTGGACTACTACGAAAAGGACCCCAAGCGCGGGGCCAAAGAGGGCATCATCGCCTTCCAGCTCCACACTGGCCCGCCGATGGAAATCCGCTTCAAGGACATCCGCATCAAGGAGCTACCGTAGGAAGGTCTGAGGAACGTGGATAGCGAGCGAGCCCGCGGCTTCAGCTGCGGGGAGAAGCGGCTTGCGGCTTGCGCCGTACGCTGTTGCGCCGGTGCTTCCGCACCGATGCAAGAATAAGTGCCTATCCGAAAAATCCAATGACGTTCCGCAATCGTGAGGCTGGAGTATTTTTCGGATAAACTCTAAGCGTTAATCTCGAAACGGCGAGCCGCGCGCCGTCAGCCGGCGGTTGGGCGGCGAGCCGCCGACTTCAGTCGGCGGAGGGCTTGGAGGAAACGGAGCCCCGCACGTCAGTGCGGGGAGAAACTGAATCGGCTTGCGCCGTGCGGCTTGCGCCGTGCGCCGGAGCTTCCGCTCCGATACCAGAAAAAACGTCAATTCTTGCAACCGGCGAGCCGCCGGCGTAAGCCGGCGGTTGAACAGCGAGCTGCCAGCTTCAGCTGGCGGAGAAGGTCAACACACAGGTGTTTATTCGGCTCTCCCCGGGCTAAAGCCCGGGGCTCGCCGGTGCATAATCAACCCAATCTCAGCCACCACGCGCGCCGGGTACGTGTGGTTCTATTTCACCGGGGCCAGCAATAAAAGAACACCTGCGGAGAGTCGCCCTCTGTGGCTAGTACCACGCGGGCGGCACTGCCCGGATAGTACGCCCGAAGCAGGGCAAACCCCTGCCGGGGTCCCAGCACGCTCAGGGCGGTGGCCAGGGCGTCGGCGGTCATGCCGTCCGGGGCGATCACCGTGACGGTGCTTGGGGTGGTAAGCCCGATCCCACTCCGCGGATCGACAATGTGCGAATAGCGCCGCCCCCCGATCACCACATGCTGGAACGCATCGCCGCTGGTGGCTACCGCACAGCAGGCAAGCTCCAGGTATTGGGGTTTGCCGCCCACCTGGGGCGATTCGGGGGCAAGCAGCACCCGCCAGCCGCGACGGCCCGGGGGAGGCCCGCCCAGGGCCAGATCTCCTCCCCCATCCACAAGCGCCCGATGGATCCCATGCCGCCGCAACACGCCCAGGGCCTGCTGCACCGCGTAGCCTTTGGCCACTCCGCCCAGGTCGAGCCGCATCCCGGAGCTGCGCAGCAGGGCCGCGCGTCGGCACCGGTCCAGTTGCAGTTTTTCCCAACCCACGGCCGCCAGGGCCTCGTGCAGCCGCTGCGGCTTGGGCAGCCGATGCTGCCGCCGGGCGCGGCGCCACAGCCGCACTACGGGGCCCACGGTCACGTCGAACGCCCCGCCAGACTGCCGGGCCAGGCGTTGCGAGAACGCCAGCACGCACCACAAATCCCGGCTCAAGGGGACCCAACGCCCCGTGCCGGCGGTGGCCGATAGCCGCGACAGCTCGCTCCGGGGGTCGTAATCGCTCAGCACGGCGTTGAGGCGGTCGATGCGGGCGAAGGCAGCCTGGGCCGCCCGGTGAGCCTGCTTCGCATCGGGGGCATACATCACCACGCGAAACACGGTGCCCATCTGGCGATGGGAAAACTCGTACCGCTTCAGCGGCTCGCCGCCCTCTGGGGGAGCTGCCGCAGTGCCAGGGCAGATGCCGGTCTGTGTTCCTGGGGGCGGGGAGGCTTCTGCTGGGCCGATGCCGCCTCCGAACGCCAACGTCCCCGCGGTCAACAACGCCCCCACCACCCCGCATGCCAGCCGGCGGCGGGTACGGTCCCCCTGGACAGTGGATGCGGATTCAATCATCATCGCTGGTAGGTCTTGGTTGAGCGGGTCTGGAAAAGACGACCAAGGCAACCCTGTCGTTCAAGCCTACGTTATTCCCACCTGAACGAAAGACCCGCGGCACACCGAACTTTCCTGGGCAAAGGAGTTGGCAAGTGGCAAAACGGATCGTGAATCCTCACGTGGCTTGGTGCATCTTGTGCTGGATTGTTGCCTTGTCTCTGGCGGTGCTGAGCCTGGGCGGGACGCTACCGGCCGGGGAACGTCCCGGGGACAAGCTGCCCCCGGTGCCGGTTCCCAACGCAGAAGCCAAAACCCCCGAGGAGATGAAACCCTATACCGAGGTGATCCCGGGCACGAACATCAAGTTCGAGATGATCCCGGTCCGGGGGGGGAAGTTTCTGATGGGCTCTCCGCCGGACGAGGAAGGCCGCAACGACGACGAAGGCCCTCAGCACTGGGTGCAGGTGGAGCCGTTCTGGATCGGCAAGTGTGAAGTGACCTGGGACGAGTACGCCCTGTGGGCCGAGGGGCTGGACGTGAAGCGGCGCCAGGTGCTGGGGATCAAGCCCACCCCCCGCGACAAGCTGGCCGATGCCGTCACCCGGCCCACGCCGGCCTATACAGACATGACCTTCGGCATGGGCCGCCAGGGCTATCCGGCCATCTGCATGACGCAGTATGCGGCCAAGAAGTATTGCGAGTGGCTATCGGCCAAGACCGGCCGCTACTATCGCCTGCCCACCGAGGCGGAGTGGGAGTACGCCTGCCGGGCTGGGACCAAGACGGCCTACTCCTTCGGCAACGACCCGGAAAAACTCGACCAGTACGCCTGGTACTTCGACAACAGCGACGAAAAGTACCACAAGGTGGGCACCAAGAAGCCCAACCCCTGGGGACTGCACGACATGCACGGCAACGTGGCCGAGTGGGTGCTGGACGGCTACGATCCGAAGTTCTACAAGACCCTGGCCGGCAAGACGACCAAGAACCCCTTCTGTCCCCCCAAGGGGATGTATCCCCGGGTGGTCCGCGGCGGCAGCTGGGACGACGACCCGGAGGACCTGCGCAGTGCCGCCCGGCGAGCCAGTCACCCGGACTGGAAAATGCAAGACCCGCAAATCCCGCAAAGCTACTGGTATCACACCGACGCCACGTTTGTGGGCTTTCGGGTCATCCGGCCGCTGCGCAAGCCCACGCCCCAGGAGCTGAAACGCTACGGCCCGGACAAGTATCAAACTCCGCCCAAGGACAGCCAGTAGGCCAGCGGAGAGGCGTATTGGGCCGGAAATTCGCTGGCAATTCAGGGGGGACTTCGATTAAAAAGGTAGA
>JALSGI010000891.1 GCA_026982835.1 Planctomycetota bacterium
CCACCTGGTCACGATCCCCAACTCCACCATCGTCAACAATCCGGTGGAGAACATCAGCCGCCGCCCCTCGATCCGGCGGATCCTGGACATTGGGCTCACCTACGACACCCCGCCGGAAAAGATCCAGCAGGTGGTGGATCGCCTGCGGGAGATCCTCCAGGAGCCGGAGTTCCGCGAGCCGCTGCATTTCAAGGTGGGCCAGGACGAGTTCGCCCCGCGGGTCTATTTCACCGACTTCAACGCCGACAATCTCAACGTGCGCGTCATCTACTGGTACCACCCGCCCGCCTACTGGGACTTTCTGGACCACGGCCAGCGGCTCAACCTGCGGATCATGCAGGAGCTGGAGTCCCTGGGCGTGGAGTTCGCCTTCCCCACCCAAACGCTCTACCTGGCCGGCGATCCCCGCCGGGAGCTGCAAGTGACGGTGCAGCAGCCGGGCAGGGAACCGGCGTAACCGCGGTTCTTCCCCGGGGGCTCGGTTCCTTGGCTTGGAACCGGAACAAACGGGCTCGCCACGCGCGCAAAAACACCGGACCGCGTTGGCTGCGGCCCGGTCTGGTCGTCCAATCCGAGGGATTCCCCATCGGGTGGCCAATCTCCGGCGTGGCTCAGCGCCGCGGTGTGCCTTGCGGGACGAAGGGCCGGGCGGCGGCTCCGCCGGCCCGTTGCTTCAACTGCTGGATCACCAGCGGCGTCAGGTCCAGGGCCTTTTGGTGGTAGAAGATGCGGTTGTTGAGGTGCTTGAGCACGTCCTGGGAGTTGTTCGGATCCAGCTCCTTGCTGTCGAACCGCAGCACGATGCCGATGTTGTACTGGCGGCAGATTTGGGCCACGATCTGGCGGATTTCCACGTAGGCCGTGTAGTACATCTTGGTTTCCCGTTCCAGCAGCTCCTTTTGTTTGAGCGAAGCGAACACGTTCAGATCGGCCCGCTCTTTGGTCACCTGCGCCTCCAGGTTCTTGTATTCGGGAGTCCCCTGCTTGAGCTGGTTGAGCTGCTGCACCAGCTTGGCCAGGCGTTCGCGGCGGGCGCGGAAGTCCACTTGGGCTATGTCCACGGCCCCTTGCAGCTCTTTTTTCATGGCCTGAAAGCCCGGATGGTGCTCCAGCACCGCTTTCAGGTCCAACAGGGCCACGCCCGGGTAGGCTTGCTGCTGGGCTTGGGCCTCGGCCAGAAAACTCTGCTGGGCAAGAACCACCGCCAGCACCGGCAGGAAGCATCGGACCAAACGCATGGGAAACCGCTCCTTTCCGCAACAGGGGTTGCTGGGGGGGTGCCGGTTGCCGGGGAGCCGGCACCACCGGGGGGGGAAATCCGTCCCGGCCAGGGAATCTCAAGCCCCCAGGTGCGCGTTGCCTGGGCGAACTTACGATCCACCCCCCTTATCGGCACAATCGTTACAATCGGTACAGTCAAACCGGCCGCGAAAATGGGGGTGCCGGGGCCACCGGGGCGCGGGGCATGCTAGCATCGACTCGACTTTATCCCCGGGGAGTTTTGCGGCATCATAAACGCCGACAAACGGAAACAGAGTGCCTCGGTAACCGAAACGGATTTCTCCTCGCGCACCATGCCTGCAGCGCAAGCCGTCGAGCTTTTTCCCGGCCGTCGGGTCGGTTCCGGATACTCCGTGCTGGTGGTGGCCGAGCTGGGCCAGAACCACAACGGCTCCCTGGCCCTGGCCTGCCGGATGATCGAGGCGGCCGCGGCGGCCGGGGCCGAAGCGGTGAAGTTCTGCAAGCGCAACCTGGAACACGACCTGGCCGCCCCGTTGCGCAACCGCCGCTACGACTCCCCCCATAGCTTCGGCGCCACTTACGGCCAGCACCGCGCGCATCTGGAACTTTCCATCGAAGAGCACCGCCTGTTGCAACAGGTGGCCCACGGCTGGGACGTCCCCTACTTCGCCACCGCCTGCGATCCTCCCAGCGTGGAGCAGTTGGAATCGCTGAACGTGCCCTGCTACAAAGTGGCCAGCCGCGATCTGACCAACGACCCGCTGCTGCACGAGCTGGCCCGAACCGGAAAACCCCTGATCCTCTCCACCGGCATGGACGGGCCGCGGGAAATCGCCCACGCCGTGGAGCTGGTGACCGCCTATCACGATCAAGTGGTGCTGCTGCACTGCGTCAGTGCCTATCCCACGCCCTATGCGGAGATGAACCTGCGGGCTGTGGGTTTCTTGCAGCGGGAGTTCGGCTTGCCGGTGGGCTTGAGCGATCACACGCTGGGCACGCCGGTGGCCGTGGCCGCCGTGGCCCTGGGAGCGGTGCTGGTGGAGAAACACTTTACGCTGGATCGCCGCTTGCGGGGCCGGGACCACGCCTGCTCGCTGGAACCGCATCACTTCGCTCGCATGGTGGAAGAAATCCGCCGCGTGGAGCTGGCCCTGGGCCGAGCGGAGAAACGGGTGCCGCCCAGCGTGCAGTCCAGCCGCTGGCGGTTGCAACGGACGGTGGTGGCCCGCTGCCCCATCCCGGCAGGCACCCGGCTGCAGGAACACATGCTGTGCTTGAAAAGTGCCGGACGTGGCGTCCCGTGGTCCCAGCGCCACCGGCTGCTGGGACGCACAGTCCGGCGGGACATTCCTCCCGACGAGCCGATCCTGGTACAAGACGTCGCTTAACAGCCCGTTGAAAAGCGCACGTATGGGAGGGCGAGGCTCCCGCCGAGCCGCTTTTTTCAGAAGTGGAGACAATTCCAGAAACAAGTTTCGGCTTGACGAGGACTTCTTCAACGGGCTGTTAACTCGGAGGATTCGTCCCGGTTTGATGACATCCGGACCGACTTCGGCAAACAACCCGGGAGGCCAAGGATGGAACCCCAGGTGCGGATCGTGATCCAGGCTCGCATGGGCTCGACGCGTCTGCCCGGCAAGGTGCTGCTCCCGCTGGCTGGTCGGGAGCTGCTCTGGCATGTAGTTCATCGCATGCAGGCGGTGGCTCAATATCTCCGCTGGCCCGTCCAGGTGGTGGTGGCCACCACCACGCGGCGAGAGGACCGGCAGATCGTCCAGCGCTGCCAAAACTGGAACGTCCCTTGCCTGCGCGGGCCGGCCCGCGATGTGCTCCAGCGCTACGCCCTGGCCAGCCGCGGCTTGTGGCCCTGGGACGTAGTGGTGCGGGCCACGGCCGACAACCCCCTTTACTGCCCGCGGCGAGCCGCCCGGCTGATCCAGCTCCACGTGCAGGCCCAGGCCCAATATACCTGCGTGACCAATCTCTCCTACGTGGTGCCCGAGGCCGTGCGCTGCCACACGCTGCGGCAGTTGGCCCACTGGGAATGGGACCCCTACACCCGCGAGCACGTCACGCCGCACCTGCGCCGCTATCCGTGGCGCTATCGGGTGCAGCAGCTTCCGCCCGCGTGGGAAGGGCTGCGGCCCGAGTATCGCCTTACCGTGGATACCCCCGAGCAATACGAGCAGATGGCCCGGCTGTTCGACGCCCTGGGCAAAGACGATCCCCTGTTCCCGCTGGAGGCGGTGTACGACTACCTGGAACGGCTCTCCTGGCCCTCGGCGGCTCCGGTGCCGGAAGATGCTCCCACAGTGCTGATGCCTTTTGGATAGCCGGCCCAGGTGCGTTTTTTCCAGGGGGTGGCCCTGGTGCGGAAAGCTGCACAGCTTTTCCGCTTGGTTCAAGGGGCCGGCTGCGGCGGGGGATCGAGGTGGATTTCGGGGATTTTATCCGGGTCGATCTCCGTCCCCGGAGTCGGTTCCTCCCCTTGGATCACTTCGGTAAAGCACTCCCGCAACTGAGCCAGGAACTCCTCCAGGTCCAGCCCCAGGTGCCGGGGGCGGTACGGCTCCAGGTGCGAACAGCAACTGTAAAACACCTTCTTGGCCCCTCGCAGATTCCCGTTGACGAAGTGGTGCAGGGCCACGGCGGCCTGGATCAGTCCCTGGTAGAACTCGCGGTCGGCCCCTTGCACGTCGGCCCAAAGCTCTTCCCACGCCTCGTGGCTCTCGAAGAACTCGCACTGGTTAAAAAGCTCGATGCCGCGCAGGTAGCGGGGGTCGTAGTCGGCCATGGGATTGCCTTCCCGAAGGCGGCGGATGCCCGCCGGGAGGGGTTGCTTACACGGCGGCTGGTTCGGCTTGTCCGCGGCGCACCTGCTGCACGGCCTGGTAGCTGCGGGCGGTTTTCAAAATGGCCTGCTGCACCACGTCCGGCTCGCGCACCCCGGGCAGCTCGAACACCAGCACCGGCCCCTGGCGGAAGATAAGATTGCCGCAAGGGAACCACTCCTGCCCGGGCAGTACCTCGATGTCGATCTGGTCGAATCCATCCAGCCGGATGCTCCGCAGCTCCTGCCGCGAGAGCCAGCGATGGACGATCAAGCGGCGGTTGGTCAACCGGTAGCGACGGCAAGCCCAAGGGCTCAATCGCCAGAAAAAGTACACCAACGCCACGGGGATCAACAGCAGGGCAAACAGCTTGCCCAGGGTGAAGAACTTGCCGATCCCCCACCGGATGCCGCAGAGCCGCCCGATCAGCCGTCCCAGCGGCGCTGCCCCCATCGAGGGGAACACGGTCATCACGGTCACTTCTTCCACTTCCGGCGGGGTGAGACCACTGATGGGCTGGACCATGGGTGTTAGTGCTGGCAGGTGGTGGAAGGAAAGGGAACTCCGGTAACGTGTGGAAAAAGTTACCACGCCCCCCGGCAAAATACCAGCCCCCCGAGGCCGTTCTCCGCCGACTCAAAGCCGGCGGCTCGCCGGTTCTCCGCGGGCTGACGGTGCGCGGCTCGCCGCCGGTGCGAGATAACGTGTCCGGCGAGCCCCCGGCTTTGTACGTGTTTAGCGTGCCAGCATAAATGGAGTGTTTCCAGATCAAAAGAGTTGATTTTTGTCCGGCGAGCCCCGGGCTTTAGCCCGGGGAGAGCCGAGTAACCAGATTGCGTTGTTTTTCTCCGCCAGCTGAAGCCCGCGGCTCGCCGATTCGAGAATAAGCGCTTGTTCCGGCTCCGGTGCGGAAGCACCACCGCAAGACCCAGGACCCAAGACCTCCGGAGCGGAAGCTCCGGCGCAACAGCGCACGCCGCAAGCCGCCTTTCGCCGCCTCCCCCCGCTTACGCGGGGAGCTCTTGGTTGTGCAAGTTGACGTTTGGTTTCACCCCGGTGCGGCAGCACCCGCTCAAGACCCAAGACCCACGACCCAAGACCTCAAAATCTCCACACTCGCCGGTGCGGTTTACTCTGCCTGGTCGTCGGCGTGCCGCACCTGCAAGGCGGCCAGCATTTCGGTAATCCGTTCTTCCTTGCGGCTGATGCCGGCGATGTTTTCCAGGATGATGGGCCGCGCCCCGCGCGGCTCCAGGATCAGCCGTCCCGAGCCCAACAGCAGGTACTCGAACACGTCGTTAATCTCTTTTTCCACCTTGAGGTGCGGGGCCGAAAACCGTTTCATGTTGCTCAGGATGCCGTGATGGTGCAGCAGCTCGTTGGGGCGCACCTCCCAGTAATCGAAACGGATGGCAATCCAGATGCCCACGAACACGAACCCAAACGCCACCGTGATGATCCAGTAAAAGGTGCTGTTGGCCACCGGCCGCAGGGCTTGGAACCAGCGGCTGATCGAGGGGGCTAGGTCCGGCTTCCAGGTGAAAAGCAGTGTCAGCCCCAAGGCCGCGCTGATCACGATGAACAGCAATGTCAGTGAAGTCCCGCGAGGAAAGTCGAAGGCCAGCACAATCGAATTGAGCACGAATACGGCCAGGAACACCGTGCCCAAGGTTACATGGAGCGTGCTCTCGGGATCGGGATCGTGCCCGCCGCTGAAGGTGGAAATCAACGCGGCCAGGAACGCGGCGATCCAGGTGGGATAGAGAAACACGAACTTGGGCAGCGGGTAGAGCTTAACCGAATTTTCCCGTTTTGTCTTCTTGGCGGACTTGGGCTGTTCGGCGGTTTGCTCAGCGGCTTCGGTTTTGGTTTCTTCGCTGTTCATGGCTGGACCCTCGACTGGAGGAACAGCAGGTATCCCCTTGCCCACAAGGCAATTCGCCGGGGCGAGGAAAAACTTGCGCGGTAATCACCGCGGGCGGCGGTAATCAAGTTACCCGAAAGCGGCTGGTTCGGGTAGCTGAAAGTTTCACTTCTCTGCCATCAACTTGATAGCGAAGATGCTCGCGGCTATGACCGGCACCGTGATTGTTTGAGAGGCAATTGGTCGTCGGTTCGCACCAGTAAGGAGGGCAGTTGCCACCGGGAAGGGGGAGGACCGACAAAGACAAATGGCTGGTGTGCTGAATCCTGGGATGCCGTGTGTGGAATTCCGGGAGCGTCTCCCCGCGTGCTTGCCAAAGATCGTCAAGGCCAATCGGTTGCCTGAGGGATCATCGACCGGGGACTTCAACATGGCGCCCGGCCGATGGGACCAGGGGCTGTCGAACCGGATTGAGAAGAGGTCTGCAAAGCGGCTTGTGCTGGCCCACCTGGAGCTGGACATCATGGACTCCGTGCCGGGTGCACGCTAGAAACTGGTCTGATAATGGCAGATTTTTTATTTTAGCAATGGGGTTTCTTCTCGGTTTGATGGACCCAGCCAAACCGGTATCCAGGAGGAAGTGCGATGATGGGCAGCGGTCATTGCTCCTTGTCAATCATCCTGCATCTCCGGCGGTTTGGAGACGCCCCCTTTGGTCGGAAGGTGGCGCTAGCGGTGCTCCTGCTCGGAGGGGTGCTTGGGCAGGGGCCGCTGAATGCCGCGCAGCGCGACTTCACTCTTGTGGAGCTGAGTGGTCGGGCCAAGGACTTTTTCTACACTCGCAACTGGCGAAGGTACTATTGGTGCGAGGATTTCAGTTTCCTGCTGCAGCAGGAGAAGACGGGCAAAACCTGGAGAGTCATTTCCCGGGAGCCGACTCCCTGGATCGGCAAATACCGCTTCGGGCCGACCTATACCGGCTTGAAAGTGAACTGGGAGGCAAATCCGGCCGTGAAGGTCGTCGGGGTAATGGGGATTGACCGAATTCCGCCCCAGTTCTACGAGTTCAAGTTGGGCAAGAATACCATCACGGCGTTTATTGTTTGGGTGAAGGATGCCGAAACCGGTCGGTATCGCGAATGGTATGTGAACAACTGGTTCCACCGCTGGGGGCCGAAAACCGACAAGGCCATTCTCCGCTATTACGCCGACCGGAACGCTCCGTACGATGTCTGGTGCCACGTGGGCGGCACCATCGTGCCGCTGAGCAAGCAAGGGGAAGAAGTGCTTGCCACAACCAAAGGACGCGTCAGGATTCTCCATCTGCGCATCCGCTCGACCAAGAAAACGCCGTTGGGATACGAAGCCGACATACTGCATCTGTGCGGCTCTGCACCCAGAGGCGGATATACGATCCTCTACGGCGATCCGAAGAAGGTTCCCCTATTGGACGTTCGCCGGCCAAAGGGCAAATGAAGGTCTGCCCGGGCAAGTGGGTCATCGCCTCCCACTAACACCGGGGCTGAGGGTCACCAGCCAAGCGAGGTGCGTCATGAGAGGGCTTCGGTTCCTTTCTCAAGCGGTAACACTGCTTTTGGGAGCCACGGTGCTGACATCCCCAAACGGTCACGGGCAGACAACCCCCAAGCGGTTTACCGACGTGACGGCCCGATGCGGTATCGACGTCTCCAAAGACCGCGTTCACGGCTTTGCCATTGAGGATTTTGACGGGGACGGGCGGCTGGACATCATCACCGTCTCGTTCGACCCGCCTTATGTGCGCTACTTTCGCAATCGGGGTAGGCTGCGATTCGAAGAAGCAACCCAGGGCTCGGGGTTGCGGAGCTTCCGCGGTCGCGGTACGGGGGCGGCCGTGGGAGACTTTGACCGCGACGGCAAACTCGACGTGTATCTGGCCTCTCTGGACCCGGGGGCCAGTCGGCTCTTCCGGGGGTTGGGCAACGGTCGGTTTGTGGATATGACGGATCGGGCCGGCCTGGCCGTTGACACGCCGGCCCGCTCGTGCGCCTGGAGCGATATCGACGGGGACGGCTGGCTGGACCTGTTCGTCTGCAACCCACGCGGTCCCAATCACCTGTTTCGCAACAACGGCGACGGGACATTTCGGGATATTGCGATCCCGGCGGGAGTGGCTTTTTCTGAGTATCGCAGCCTGGGATGCGCTTTTGGCGATATCGACGGCGACGGCAAGGACGACCTGTTTATCGCCAACTACCAATCCCAGCACAGCAAATTGATGAAAAACCTCGGAGGCGGCAGGTTCCGCGACATCACTGCCACAGCCGGCGTGTTGCGAAAAGCCTCGACGGTGGGCTGTGTCTTTGCGGATGTTTACAACCGGGGAGTGCTGGACTTGTACGTGACGACGGACTCGTGGATGTCCGGTTACAAGTACACCGAGGAACAACTCAAGCGGATTTTCAAGTTTACCGTGGAGCCGAACCTGCTTTACCGAAACGATGGCCGTGGGCGTTTTTCTCCCGATCCGGCCTCGATCTTGCGCCACAAGACGCTTTCCCACGATGCAACGCTGGAAGACCTGGACCATGACGGTTGGATCGACATCTATGTGGGCGTGGATGCCATTCCCACAGGCAACCGATTCGCCACGCACAAAGGGGGCAATCCCCTTTGGACCCGGCCGGATGGAAAACACTGGCGGCAGGTCCGCGACACCTGGGGAGTGGGCCACCAGGCCAATTGCTGCTGTGTCCCCGCCGCCGACTTCGACAACGACGGCGACTTGGACCTGCTCCTGTCCAACTTCTACAGCAATGTCGTTCTTTACCGCAACAATGCCAACGACCGGAATTGGTTGCGGATCCGCGTGGTCGGCCACAAGACCCACCCCAACGGCATCGGAACCCAGGTGCGCCTGTATAGCCTGGATGGTCGGCTGCTGGCTATGCGACATATCCAATCGGGCACCGGTTATGCGCGCAGTGGGCCGTTGGAGGCGCACTTTGGTTTGGGACCGGCGGCCCAGGGAAAGAAGTACAAGGTGGAAGTATATTTCCCCGCCAGTGGTCGGCGGGTGTGGCGTCTGGTTGCTCCAGCGACCCGGCTGACCATCCACGAGTCGGACCATGACAACTGACAGACAGCGAATATAGCAGCGAATATAGACATCGGCAGCAAAATCCTCACGATCCGCAGGCGTTACGGCAATCGATCCTCGGCAGCAAGCCACTGGAAGCTCCAAACCTCCGCCCTCCTTCGGCGGCTGAAGCCGCGAACCTCGCCGGTTCCAAGAAGAAACGTTTTTTCTTGCATCGGTGCGGAAGCTCCGGCGCAAGACCCAAGACCCAAGACCTCTGGAGCGGAAGCTCCGGCGAGCCGTGTGCGTCAGCACGCGGTTGGCGAGCCCCGGGCTTTAGCCCGGGGAGAGCCAAGAAAAAACGCATGTCGATTTTCTCCGCTAGCTGACGCTGGCGGCTAGCCGCTCAACCAGGGCTTACGCCCCCGGCTCGCTGTCCTCCGCCGACTAAAGTCGGCGGCTCGCCACCCCTCCAAGCCCCCAAGCCTCCACGCCTCCAAGCCCCTGGAGCGGAAGCTCCGGCGCACGGCGCAAGCCGCCGCACGCCTTGGGTTAGCCAGCTAAACACGTACAATTTTTCGGGTAAGCTCTTGACTGGGCCAAGGTCGCTTCCACCCAGCCGGAAGGAGGTGCCCGGATGAGCGAGCCGGTCGTTTCGGGACCCGTGGTGATCGCCGGAGGCTCGGGGTTCCTGGGGCGCAATCTCGCCCGGTGCTTGGGCCAGCAGGGCTGCCAGGTGATCCTCCTTTCCCGGCATGCTCCGGCCGAACAGGGTCCCTGGGAACACGTCGCCTGGGACGCAAGGAGCCTGGGGGATTGGGTGCGGGTGCTCCAGGAGGCTGCCGGGCTGGTGAACCTGGTGGGCCGTTCGGTCGATTGCCCCAAAACGCCCGAGCACTGCGACGAAATCCTGCGTTCCCGGGTGGAGGCGACCGAGGTGCTGGGCAAGGCCATGCGGCAGATCGACAACCCGCCGCCGGTCTGGGTGCAGATGTCCACGGCCCATATCTACGGCGACCCACCGGAGGTGGTCTGCGACGAGCAGTCGGCGTTGGGCTACGGGCTGGCTCCCACGGTGGGCAGGGCCTGGGAGGAGGCTTTCCATCGCGGGCGGCTGGACTCCCAGCGCGGGGTGATCCTGCGCACCAGCTTCGTGCTGGGCCGAAGCGGCGGGGCGCTGCCCAAGCTGGTGCGGATCGCCCGCTTCGGGCTGGGCGGCACTGTGGGCCACGGGCGGCAGGGGATCAGCTGGATTCACGAAGAGGACATGAACCGCATTTTCGTGCGGGCCTTGACCGACCCGACCATGCAAGGCGTCTATGTGGCCACGGCTCCCAACCCGGTCTCCAACCGGACGTTTCAGCGCCAGTTGCGACGGGCACTGCGGATGCCGATCGGACTGCCGGCAGCCGGCTGGATGGTGCGGATCGGCTCGCGGCTGCTGCGGACCGACCCGGAGCTGGCCCTCTACGGCCGGTACTGCGTGCCCCGGCGGCTGCTTGCCGAGGGGTTCCAGTTCCGCTTTCCCGAGCTTGGCCCGGCCTTGGAGGACCTGCTGCGGAAGCGGTGACGGCCGGCAGGCCGCTGCGTTTTTTCTTCTTTGCTTGCACACAACTTTGCTTGCACAAAGTGCCTGCCATGCTCTCCCCGGGGACACGCATCTCCGCCCTTGGATTCCTGCTCCTTCCCGCTTTTCCGGATGCACAGCTCCGCAATTTTGGTTAAAAAGGAAGGGTAACGGTTCCTGCCTTCCCCCCTTGTGTTTCCCACCACCGAGGCAAGCGTCATGGTGCAACGCAGGATGCTCTTGGTTGGCCGGCAAGTTTCGCTCTGGGCCGTTTTGAGCTGCGGGGTTGCCCTGTTTTGGGGAGGGAGTCCTGCTGGGGCCGAGCCGCCTTCCGGGAAAAAGCCTTCGCACCCGGTGGTTGCTCCCCAGCCCAAGCCACCCGGGGACAAGCCGGCTCCGAATGGGAGCCGCGTCAACTCCGGGGCGGCCGTGGATCCGGATCATGCCCGAAAAATGGCCCGGGGCATGCAACTGTTCAAATCCACCGTGCGACCGCTGCTGGTGAACCACTGCCTGGAGTGCCACGGGGGAGAGACGGTGGAGTCGGAGTTTGATCTTTCCACCCGCAAGGGTTTGCTGCGGGGCGGCTCGCGCGGGGCGGCCGTACTGCTGGATCAGCCCGACAAAAGCCTGCTACTGCAAGTGGTCAACCACCAGCGTGAGCCTCACATGCCCGAGGGGGACGACCAGCTTCCGGCGAAAGCTCGCAAGGCCCTGGCGCTTTGGATCTCCCTGGGGGCTCCTTACGACCGGCCGCTTCGGGAAGGGGGGCCGGTGCAGGTCCACTGGTCGCAGAAGCGCATTCGTCCCGAGGACCGGCAGCACTGGTCCTGGCTGCCGCTGCGTCGGCCGCCACTGCCGCCGGTCGGCTCGCCCGGGTGGTGCCAAACGCCGGTGGACCGCTTCATCCTGGCCCGGCTGGAGCAAGCCGACCTGAAGCCCAACCCGGCGCAGGACCAACGCCGCCTGGTGCGGCGGCTTTATCTCACCACTCTGGGCGTGCCGCCTACGCCGGAGGAGATGCAAGCCTACTTGAACGACCACCGCCCCGGGCGCTGGCGGCGGTTGGTGGATCGCGTGTTGGCTGACCCCCGCTACGGGGAGCGTTGGGCGCGGCACTGGCTCGACCTGGCCCGATTCGCCGAAAGCCACGGCTTTGAGCACGACTACGACCGTCCCTACGCCTACTTCTACCGCGACTTTGTCATCCAGGCCCTGAACCGGGACATGCCCTACGATCAGTTTGTCCGCTGGCAGATCGCCGGAGACGAGCTGGCCCCGGACGACCCGCTGGCGATGATGGCCACCGGGTTCCTGGCCGCCGGGGTGCACAGCACGCAGATCACCAAGAAAGAGGCCGAAAAGCACCGTTACGACGAAATGGACGACATGCTGGGCACCATCGGCACGGCCATGCTGGGGCTGACGATCGGCTGCGCCCGCTGCCACGATCACAAGTACGATCCCATTCCCATGGGCGACTACTACCGCATGCTTTCGGTCTTCACCACCACGGTGCGTAGCGAGCCGGAACTGATCCTCAACCCTGAAGAGTACCGCAAGCAACGGACCGCCTTCGAGGCCCAACACCGCCCCTTTGAGGAGGCCCTGCGCCGCTACGAACAGGAAGAGCTGCCCGAGGCGTTTCGCCGCTGGGAGCAATCCTCCGGGGCGAAGGAGTTGCCGTACCGGTGGATCGTCTCCCGGCCGCTGCGCCTGGCCACCGCCCGCGGAGCCACGCTCAAGGCGCTGGGGGACGGCACGGTGGTGGCCTCGGGCAAGAATCCCAAGCAGGAAGTCTATACGGTGGAGCTGCCAGTAGAGGGACAGCTGGTGGCCCTGCGGCTTGAGGCCCTGCACGATGCCAAGCTGCCCAAAGGGGGGCCGGGCCGGGCGCCCAATGGAAACTTCGCTCTGAGCCACCTGGAGCTGTTCTGGAGCAAGCCTGCCCCAGAAGGCAAGCCTCGGCCCTGGCAGCCGCTTGCGCTGAAAAGCGCCCAGGCCACGTTTGAGCAAAAGGGGCTGGCCGTCAAGAACGCCATTGACGCCGATCCCCGCTCAGCCTGGGCCGTGGACCCGCAGGTGGGCAAGGACCATGCGGCGGTGTTCACGCTCAAAGAGGTGCTCCAAGCTCCGGCCGGCTCGGTACTGCGGGTGGTGATGCACTTCCGTAACAACACGCGCCACGCTCTGGGGCGATTCCGCCTGGCCTATACGGACAAGCCGCTTCCGGGGCGGGAAAAACCTTTCGGCGGCGGGGAGATCTCCTGGCGGGAACTGCGAGCCCTGCGCACGTCGGCGGCCCGGCGCGACCCCGAGCAAAAGAAGCTGGCCCTGGGCTGGTTTGCCCGGCACGTGGATCCCCGCTGGCAAGAGTTGGAGCGCCGCCGCGCAGAACACCTGAAAAAAGCCCCGCGGCCCAAGAAATCCAAGGTGCTGGTCTGCACCGAGGGGTTGCCGCCGGTGCGGCTGCACTCCCAGGGCAAGGAGTTTTACGAAAAGACCTACTACCTCCGCCGCGGCGATCCGGAACAAAAAGAAGGGGAAGCCACGCCCGACTACATGCAAGTGCTCACCACCGCCCCGGAGGGCAAAGACCACTGGCATCAGGACCCGCCCCCTGGCTGGCGCACCAGCTATCGGCGGCGCAACTTTGCCATGTGGCTGACCGATCCGCAATACGGGGCCGGGCACCTGCTGGCCCGCGTGATCGTCAACCGCCTGTGGCACTATCACTTCGGCCGGGGGATCGTGGCCACGCCCAGCGACTTCGGCCGCCAGGGGCTGCCCCCTTCGCACCCCCAGTTGCTGGACTACCTGGCCAGCGAGCTGATCGCTTCCGGCTGGAGCTTGAAGCACGTGCATCGCTTGATCCTCAACAGCGCCACCTACCGGCAAAGCTCGCTTTACGATCCGCAAAAAGGGGCCAAGGACCCGGAGAACCGGCTCTGGTGGCGCTGGTCCCCTTACCGGCTGGAGGCCGAGGCGGTGCGCGATTCGCTGCTTGCGGTGGCCGGGGTGCTGGATCGGCGGATGTACGGTCCCGGCACGCTGGACGAAGGCCACCGGCGGCGGAGCATCTATTTTACCGTGAAGCGGAGCAAGCTGGTGCCGATGATGGTGCTGTTCGACGCCCCGGATGCGCTCCAGGGGATCGGCGCCCGCCCCCGCACCACCATCGCCCCGCAGGCGCTGCTGCTGATGAACAACCCGCACGTGCGTAGCTGGGCTGGAGCATTTGCCCGCTCGCTCAAGCTCTCTTCGCCGGAGGAGCTGCCCGGGGCGGTGGATCGGGCCTACCGTCGGGCCTTGTGCCGCCCGGCCAGCGCGGAGGAACAAAAACAGGCCGTGACGTTCATCCGCCAGCAGGCCGAAGACTACCGCCGCGCCGGTCACCAGGACGCGCTGCAAGCGGCCCTGCGCGACTTTTGCCAGACGCTTTTCTGCCTCAACGAGTTCGTCTACGTGGACTGAGGCGTCTTGGATCCTGGGCGAGCCCCCGGGTTTAGCCGGGGGAGGCGTGGTGACTTGAGGGCTGGAGAGGAGCCGGAGCGTGCGCACGAGAGTGCGGGGGTCGTGGGGCTTGGGTCTTGAGGAGCCCCGCACGTCAGTGCGGGGAGAATCGGCTTGCGGCTTGCGCGGTGCGCTGCCCTGCGCCGGAGCTTCCGCTCCGCTGCAAGAAAACAGATCGCAGCGAGCCGGGAGCGTAAGCTCCCGGAGGAGTGAAACAGCGACGTTTCTTTGTGACTTGCTCCGCGGGCTAACGCACGCGGCTTGCCGGTACAAGAAAAAACGCCGACTCGTGCACCAAACCGGCTAGCCACCGACTTCACTCGGCGGAGAACGGCCAGCCGACCCCGGATCATTCCGGAAGCTTGCCTTCGGCCAGTTCCTGGTCCCACTGGTCCAGTAGCGGCCAGTCCTTGGCGCAGGTGCCGAAATCGGCCCGGTACAGGTACTCTTCCAGCCGGGCGATAGTGGCGTCCAGCAGCGCGTCGTCCTTGCGGAAGGGGGGGCCGTGGCTGGGCAGCAGCCACTTCACGTCGCTTTGGCGGATGCGGCGTAGCGAGGAGAGAAAATCCTCGATGCTGCTGCCGTGATGGGCGTCGATCACCCCCACGCAGCCGTCCCGGTAGATGTTGTCCCCGCTGAAGAGCAGCTCGCCCATGCGAAAGGAAAGTTGGTTGTCGGTGTGTCCCGGGGTGAACCACACCTCCAAGGACAGGTTGCCCACGGTGAGCGTGTCCCCTTCGTCGATGGTCTGATCGACCTTGACCGAGGGCATGTCCATGAAGATGTCTTGGGCGGGGATATGGGCGTAGGTGGCGATGGGGTCGCCGGAGGCCAGGATTTCGGCTGCGCGGGGGTGGGCAGCCACGGGCGCCCGCAGAATCTGCTTCAGTTTGGCCAGTCCTTGCACATGGTCCACGTCGGCATGGGTGGCCACGATCAGCTTGCACTGGGAAAGGGGGAAGTCCATCTGGCGGATCAGCTCGACGATCTCCTCCACGGTCTCCTCGAAGCCGATGTCGATGAGCATCCATTCCGGCCCGTCGTACACCAGATACACGCAGCAGCCGATCCGCTCCCGGGCCTGGAAGTTCATCTCGATGACGTTGGGAAAGATAGGGCGACGCTGAAGCATGACGGCGGTCCCTCCCCCCAGCACAGGAAGTTTGAAAGCATGCGCAAGCCACCGGCGTGGATCGCTTGGGGGATTGTAGAATACGCCGGGAAAATTGGCAACGTCCGGCGGTTGCTGCCCGCTGGGGACAGTACCCCGGGCCGGAAGCAGCCGGGGGGACGATTACTTTTCGTCTTCCGCCTGGCGGACGAAGGCTGCCAGCAGGTCGGTGGTGGAGACCACGCCCAGCAGTCGCCCCTTGTCGTCCACCACCGGCAGACGATGCACCCGGTTGGAGAGCATCGTCTGGGCCGCTTCGACAAGGGTGGCTTCGGGGCCTACGGTGATCACATCCGGGGTCATCACTTCGTGGACGCTGCGACGGCCCAGATCGTGTTCTTCCAACTGGTCCAGTAGCCACTGGTGGGAGGACTCGAACATGGGATACTCGTCCAGTTCCTCGGTCAACTCGCGGGTGAAGGAGAGGATGTCGGTGCTGGAGATGATCCCCACGCACTGGCCCTTGCCGTTGACCACCGGCAGCGCGCTGACGCGGTTTTCGGCCATGAGGGTCAGCGCCTCGTAGAGGGAATCTTCCGGCCCCACGGCCACCACGTCCCGAGTGAGAATATCCTTGATCCGCACCGATTTGGTGGAAGTGGCCATGACGGTCCTCCTTTCCAGGGGAGGGGAGTTTACTTTTTGGCCAGGGCGCTGGGCCGCTCGGCCTCCAGCACCCCATGACAACCCCAAAGCACCTGCGCCACGTGGTTCCACACATCGTCCAGGCTGATGACCCCCACCATGTCCCCCTCCGGCGAGATCACCACCAGGCGGCGGCAGGGGGTTTGAGCCATCACGCGGGTGACTTCCAGCAGCGAATCCTCGGGCGAGACGGTCACCAGCGGCTGGCTCATCACCTCCTGGACGGTTACTTCGGCAGGGTTTCGCCCTTGGGCCACCACCCGCACGGCCAGGTCGCGGTCGGTGACGATCCCCACCGGCTCTTTGCCTCGTAGCACCACCAGCGAGCCGACCACGTGGTCGTGCATTCGCTGGGCCGCCACCAGGACCGAATCCTCGGCCGAAACCGTATCCACTCCCCGGGAGCACAACTGGGCAGCATGCATGCTTTGCCTCCTTCGGCTTTTGTTCTCCCGGCCATGAGTCCGCCACCGACCCCAGGACAAAACGGCAGTCGGCGGCACTCCCAGCACACGAGGAAAAAGGACCAAGTGGCAGCTCTAGCGCTCTGCGCTGCCCCAGGTGCAAACGGCGCGCCGGAGGCCGGGGATTCCCGGCGCCCCCAAACCTGGCTGCGGCTACCAACTTCCCCCCACCAAGCACAATTGCCCCTGTGCGGCTACGGTTAAGGACGAAAAGGGGCCGTTTGGCCCTCGACCCAACATCAAGGAAGAAACCAAACCGCCCCTGCCGGACACATCCATTTCCCATGCGTGTGTCACTTTGACGCACTACCGGCGTCCAAGTGCGCGGTTACTTCTCACTACCGTTTTACTACTTTTTCAACCGAGGAAAAACGCAATTTTTGGAACCAGGCCCCGGCAGCCCCCCCAGAATCACATTCGCCGCAGGCTGCCCCGGCTACGGCTGCTCCCAAAGCTCGCGTAGCACCGGCTCCCGGGCCGCCGAAGGCTCCGGCACCCCGCACAGGTGGCTCACCGTGGGTGCGATGGCCGCCGGGCTGACCGGCCGCAACACCCGCTGCGGCTGAACCTTCCACGAGCTGGAAAACACCACCAGCAGCGGCACGTGCCGGTCGTAGTGCCAGGGACTGCCGTGCGTGGCGGCCGAACCGCCCAGAATGTGATACGGCTTGATCACAAACAGCACATCCCCCGAGCGACGTGGATGATAGGCGTTGCCCAGCAGCCGCAGCATCGGGGTGGTCAAGCTGCCCGAGAGCAGCTGGTCCCGTGTGGCGGCGGCCGCCACGGCCGGGTGGCGCAGCAGCCAGTCGCGGGCCAGGCGTCGGGCCACCCGGTCCAGGCCGTTTTGCCACAGCGGGTGATCCTCTACCAGGTACACGTGCCCCGGGGTGACGGCCTGTACCAGCTTCGGAGTGTCTTTCTGGACTCCCTGCAAGCGGCTGCGGAGGTGTTGTTCCAACTGGACTTCCAGTTCCACCAGGCGGCCGCCGCGGTAGGTTCCCAGGGGATTGCGGGCCGCGGGCAGCCCGTCCCGCAACGCACGCTCAGGGATCGGGGCCACACCGTGATCGGCCGAGAGGAACATCACCCAGCGGCGGCCTTCCAGCGCCCGGTCCAAAAACGCGGCAAAGCGGCCCAACTGCAAATCGGTGCGGTAGGTCATGTCCTCCACTTCCAGCGATCCGGGCCCGAAGGCGTGCCCCACGTAATCGTTGGAGGAAAGGTTGATGCAGAGCAGGTCCGGCACAGGGTCCTGGCCCAGCTCTTCTTCCACTACCAGCAGCCGGGCCACTTCCAGCGTCAGGTCGTTTCCCACGGGCGAAAGCCCCAGTTGCCGCAACAGTTGCGGGCCGGGGGTTTTGTCGAACCGGTGGGGGAAATCCTTCCCTAGCCCTGCACCGGGACGCTCGCCGTAGCTGTCTTCTTCGGGACCGTGGAGGTACTTTTCCCGGGGCAGCAGCAGCGTCCAGCTCTTGCCCGCGTACCGCCGCCAGGACTGCTGCTGGTTGTAACGGTCCAGCCAGGGCAGGGGGGTTTTTCGGTAGTAGGTGGAGGTGACCCAGCGGGAACCGGAAAGCCAGATGGCCGCGTCGGCCCGATGGCCCGCCATGAGCACCGCCGCACGATCCTTGATGGCCACACCGAACACCTTGGCCCGGCCGCCGGTGGTGCGCTTGAGCTGGTCGCCAGCCGTCTCTACCAGCAGGTTGCGGGGCGAAGCGGCCGAGCCGCCCGAGCCACCCACAAGCTGTTCCTGCGGATCGGCCACGCAGTACACCGAACGACCTTGCTGCCGGTCGAACCAGGCATTGCCTACAATCCCATGCTCGGGAGCATAGCAACCGGTGAGCATCACGGCGTGCCCAGCTGCCGTGACCGTGTAGGCGTGCCGGTGCTGGCAGTTGGCATACCAGAGCCCCTGTCGCTGGGCGCGGCGGAAGATGCCCTCGGGATGGAAGTTGACCGTAAACCGTTGCAGGTACTCGTAGGCCAGCTGGTCCACGCTCACCACCACGACCAACGCCGGCGGCTCTCCGGCCCGGGCTGGCCCGGGAAAAAACACAACTGCGGCAACCCAAACGATCAACCAGATCCAACAGACCCAGATGCTTCGCATGGCAGGCAAACTCCTCAGCGGGATCGAAGGCCAGGAAAGGGTCGCACTTGGCGGGGCCAAACCTTGGGGCTTTCCATCATACTTGCCCCGGCCCGGTTGGCCAGCAGGATCGGCGTGCGGTGTCTTGGGTCTTGGGTCCTAGGTCTTGCGGCGGTGCTTCCGCACCGAGGGCTTGGAGGCGTGGAGGCTTGGGGGCTTGAGGGGGTGCTTCCGCACCGGGCGAGCCCCGAGCTTCAGCTCGGGGAGAACAGCGAGCTGCGCACCGTCAGCCCGCGGAGGGCTTGGAGGGATACAGAGCCCCGCACGTTAGTGCGGGGAGAAACGGAATCGGCTTGCGGCGTGCGGCCTGCGGCTTACGCCGGTGCTTCCGCACCGGGGCAAGAATAAAACGCGCTTTATGAAAAACAACGCGCCTGGTGCACCTGCTTTGATTCTTGCAACGGCGAGCCGCGTGCGGGAGCACGCGGTTGGTTTGAACCGTGTTGGCAGTTGCTCCTATTCGATGTAGCCGGGAGCTTACGCTCCCGGCTCGCCGTCGCATCTGTTTGCGCTTAGAGCCTATCCGAAAAATCCCTGCGTTCTCGGAAATAGTGAGGCTCGAACAATTTTTCGGATAGGCTCTTATATTTTTGCATTGGAGTGGCAGCTGCGGCGAGCCCCGGGCTTTAGCCCGGGGAGAGCCGAATAAGCGATTTTGGTTATTTTCCTCCGCCAGCTAAAACTGGGTACGTGTTTAGCGTGCCAGCACAAGACGAAGCGCCCCCAGAGCAAAAGAGTTGATTTTTTTCCGGCGAGCCGCGTGCGTGAGCACGCGGTTGCTACCGTTTGTGGCCGATGCTACGCTGGCCAACCGCCGGCCGGCGCCTGCGGCTCGCCCTTTTGCAAGAAAAAACGCTTATTCTCTCCTAGCATGGAAACGCCAAACCAAGTGACGTGCTAGCTGGCTAAACACGTACTACGCTCCCGGCTCGCCATGTGGAGTGCGGCGGCTTGCCGCCACTTTTCTCTGCTCCAGCAAGCTGGAGCACACATGAGCGGAAGCAAGCTTCCGCACTCCAGAACTACGGCCATGAAGCTCAATAGCGAATGCGGGGAAAGGAGTTGCCCTGCTGCCACGGGGGAGCCACCGGGGACGGAGCGGGGGGACGGGGCCCCGGCAGCCGCTCCAGGCCGACCTGAATCTGTTGCAGCGTGTCGCCCACCAGCGGGAACGGTTCGGAGCGGATGCGGGGATTGTCCAGTGGGCCATCCACGTACAGCCGCAGAATCTGCCGGGAGGTGGCTCCCACCAGGTCGCCCACCAGCGGGATGCGGCGATCACTGCGCCCCACCTCGGCCCGGAAGACCAGCCGTACCTGCTTCTCCAGGTTCATCTCCCCGGCTCCCACCAACGAAATGGCGTCCCCGGCAAAGTCGATGCGGTCCAGGTAGATGTGGCTCCCCTGGAGGCGGAAGCGGATGTCGCTGGTGGTAAAGGCGGTGGTGCTGGGCAGTTGGAGCTGGAGCACCTTGAGCATGGCCACCAGCAGGGGGAGTTGATACACGTCGGCCTGGCGCAGTTGAATGTGCCCACGCCCCACCAGCGAGGGGATTCCCTGGTCGGTCCCCCGCAGCTCCAAGTGCCCGCGACACTTGCCTGATAGGTGTTGCTTGCCGCGGAAGGCTTCGCGGGCCAGGCGTTGCAGCAGCACGTCCTGGGCCTGCACGCGGAGGGCGAACTGCCCCTGGGAGCCCCAGGTGGCCCAGCCGTCCCCCCACAAGGTGCCTCCGTAGAAGCGGGCCGAAAGATGCGGCTGTTTTCCCGGTTGGATGGCGGCGGCCCGCGGGGCGCCCAACAGCACACGGTCGTTGGACAGCTCCAGCGGCCCCCGCACCTGGGTGAATTGCCAGCCCCGATAGACCAGGTTTTGCAAGTCCAACTGCCCTCGGCAGAAGAGGCGGCGCCCGTCCCAGTGCCCCCGAAGCCTCACCGTGCCGTGAAGGTCCTCCAGCAGCACGCCCACGTGCAGGTCCATCTGTTGCAGGAACAGCTCCACGTCCCAGGCGCTTTGCCAGGGCGTGGGCTGGTCGGGGCGGAACTGCAGGGTCCAGCTGCCGCGGGCGATAAAGGGGCGATCCGGACGCAGCTTCAGCACCACCTGCTGCAGTTTCGGGGGCAAGGCGTCGCGCAGGTGGCGATCCAGCAGAACCGGCTCGGCCACGAACTGCTCGAATCGCAACTGCCAGCCTTCCGGGGGAAGCAGTTCGGCGGTGCCTTGGGCCTGAAAGCGGCTTTCGCCGTGCCGGGCCCGAAGCTGGTGCAACTGCACCCGCCCGTTGTGATAGACGATCCGGCCTTGCAGGGCTTCCAGGCGGTAAGGGAACGAGGTCGGCTGGAGCGAAACGCTGCTGCCCACCGGCTCCAGCTCCACCCGCAGGTCGAGTTTCTTTTCCGGCGAGTGGAAGCGGACCTGGGCCGTGGCATCCACAAGCCCGTGCGGCCGAAGCTGGTTCCAAACCCGTTGTACCTTGGGCGGGAGGGCGGCTCGCAGTTCCTCGTCCAGCGGCAGGGCCAGTGCTGTCAGCTTCAGATCCAACACGGAGGACTGATCCGGGGCAAGGGTCAGCTTTCCCCCGCCGCTGATGCGGCAGCGGCCATGCGAGCCTTGCAGGTGGTGGAACGTCCAGTTGCGACCCTCCAGTTGCAGCGTGCCGCGGATGTTCTCCACGCGGAAGGGGAACTTGTCGAAGCGGATCGAGCACTCCTGCAGCCCCACCACCGCCCGGCGGTGTAGCGGTTGGCCTGGCCCGGGTCGCCAGAAGCGGGCTTGCAACCAGATCGTGCCCCGGGGCCGAAGCTGCCGCAGCACTTGCTGTCCCTTGGCGGGCATGGCGGCGATCAGCTGCCGGTCCACCGGGATGCTGCTGCCCTGCACTTTCACCCAGCCCACAAACGCCGGGCCGGGGTCCTCCACGTCGGCCGTGATCCGCAGCGGTTCCCCTCCGGCCAATCCTTGCAGCTCCAGTTGGAGGTGCTTCCCCCGCAGGGTGATCGTGCCCGTGGCTTGCTCCACCGGGTAGGGGAGCCGGTGATAGACGAACCGCATCCCCAGGCAGTGCACGTCGGCCTGCTGTAGCTGCCACTGGTCTTGGGCCCGGGAAACCGTCGCCTGGAGATTCACCGTTCCCTGGGGGCGAAACCGCGGCCACAGCTCGGCCAGAGGACCGGGCAAGTTCTGCAACAACTGCCGGTCCACGGGCAGGTTTTCCGCTTCCAGCGTCAGTTGGAGTGGCGCCTCGGGCCGCAGCCCCTCAAGCACCGCCTCCAACTTCAACCGCGTGTTGCGACTGCGGGCCTGCACTCCTTGCAGCCGCAGCTCCTGGTGCGTGCACGTAAAGCGGCCGGAGATTTCCCGCAACGGGAAGGGCAACCGCGGGTGATCCAGCGTGCCGCGGGAGAAGCTCCCCTGCAGGTGGAATTGCAGCCCCTGGCGGCGGCGGGGGTGATAGTCGGCCTGTACTTGCGCCTCCACCCGCAATCGCATCGGCGGCACTTCGCCCAAGGCCTGCCGCAGCGGTTGCGGGAGCGAAGCGAGTAGCTCGGAACTGATCTCCAACCGCTGAATCTTGGCCCGCAACGACCAACTCCGCTGCTGCGGCACCACGGCCACGGCAAACTGCACCTGCCGCAACTGCTCCCCGGTGGCACTTCCGGCCAGGGTGAACTGCACGGGGCCTTGCTCGGGGACTTCGCGGGCGAACCGGCCCTGAAAGTTCCACACCCGCAGCACGGCCGGGTCCGGGGCGCGGGGGTCCACCAGCTCCAGGCGGCCATCTTCGATCCGGCCGCGGATCGTCCGCTGTTTCTTGGAGAAGCGGGGCAGGGGCCAGAGCCGCTGGGGGGACCAGGAGCCGTCGGGCAGGCGCAGGGCGCGGAGCCGCGGCCTGCGCAGCACCACCTCCTCCACGACCACTTCCCCTTGCAGCAGTTGCTGCAGGTTCAACCTGGCCCGCAGCTCCAGCTCTTCGATGGCAAGCAGCAAAAGCGGCCCCTGCTGCCGCGGCAAGGAGAACTTCAACTCCGAGACGACCAGCCGCTGCTGATCCAGTTCAACCCCACCGACTTCCACCAGCAGGTCCGGGTAGGCTTGTTGCAGCCGCTGTTGCACCCAGGCCCGCAGCTGGCGATCCGCCACCAGGTGCCACAGCACCAGGGCCGCCATCGCAGCGAAGAGCCCCAGGGCCAGCAACCACTTCAGCAGCCGCCACCATGTGCGCATCCGTGCGAGGTTCCGTGCGAAAGAGGGGGGTTCCGGGGCATGCACTGCTTGCACTCCCCGGGCGTGCAGCCGGACCGGCAGCCACTGGCCGATCAGGCCGGGTTGCGGGCAGATGTTAGGAGAATCGCCCCGGGGGGGTCAAGACAAGCCCCGGCGACCGGAATCCAAGCCCTCCTGGGCGTTTACTTGCCGGAGCGGGATCTGGCCCGCTGCACCGACTCGGCAACCAGTTCCACGGGGCGGGCGTCCAGGTAGCGGGCCACCAGGGTGAGCGTGTCGCGGAAGAGGCGTTCGGTGCGGGCTTGCAGCCAGCGGTCGGTGGCGTCCAGCGACTGGCGGTGGCGATTGATGCGGGCCTCGAACTGCTCCCGGCCGGGAAGCCGCAACAGCTCTTCCAGCAGGGATTGGGCCGTGTCCACGTCTCCTTCGGCCAGCCGCTTTTCGATGCGGCGAATGAGAATCTGCCGCTGGATCACCACGTCGATCACCTCTTGCTGCAACGCGATCAGAAACGACTCGGTGGCCAGGCGCTGGTCGTCATTGTACACGGGGGCTTCGATCCGGGCCTCCAGTCCCGGCACGAAGGGGATGCGGGCCAGCACCTGGTAGCCGCTGCGCACAAGCAGCAGTCGCAACCGGTCTCCCGACGGTAACTCCAACTGGCCCAGGTGGTCGGTCCAACCCAGCGAGACGGTCTTCGGATCGTCCGGCCCGTAAACCAGCACTTCGTATCCTTCCAGGGGGATGCGGGCTCGGTCGTTGCTGACCACTTGCAGCACCGTGCGTCGGGGCTGGGGGCGGACCAGCATGGCCACCATGCGGGTGCGGCCGCGGCGGCGGCGAGACAGGGGGGAACGCAAGCCGCTGAACACCTGGCAGTGAGCCAGGGGGCCTTCCCGCCGCTGGATGCGCAGAAAAGTCCAGGCAATGGCTCGAATCCGCCGCGGGTTCCCCTGGCGATCGTCGTAGCGGATCACCGGCAACAGCAGGGCACCCGGACGCAGGGGATCGGCCAGGCTGTCCCGCCAGGGGCGGGTACCGGCCCGCAACTGCACCAGGGCCGTTTTCCCCCTGGCCGTGTCGATGCGGGCCAGGGGCCGAAAGCAGCGTACCAGCAAGTGGCAGGCGGCCCGGGGCAGCAGCCGCAGGGAGCCGCATGCGGCCTTGCGCACCGGCCCCCAGCGACGCGAAAACACGTCCACCTCCCGGCACCAGAGCTGATAGCCCCCGGCCTGCCAGGAAAGCCCCAGCAGGAAAACCTTGTCCTGCTGGTCCCAGACCCCCGGCAGCTGCTCCCAGGGGAGTTCCTGTTCCGGAGCCAGCCGGGCCAGGGGGCCGGCGGCGGGGACCACCTCCAGTTGCCAGGCGGCTCCCATCACCAGATCCACCTGCTGCAACAGCCCTTGGCGGAGTTGCTCTTCGGCGGGCCAGGGCTGCTGGGGCTTCCACGGCACGATCAGCTCGCAGCGGACGCGGTAAGGGTCTCCTTCCCAGGAAACCGCCGACTGGGCCAGCAGTTCCTGCCACCCTCCGCCGCCCCCCGCCAAGAGCACGGCGGCGGCCAAAGCCCGAAACGCCACAGGGAATTCTCGACTCATGGCAGCTGTGCCGTTTGTTGGAGTTTGATTTGCGTCGGGGGGACCCAGCGTTCCACGTGTTGATACAGCGTCACCAGGTCTTCTCCCACCCCTTGCACCTCTTCCCGCACCGCCGCGTATTCGCTCAACTGCCACAGCGGCAGCAAGGTCACGTCCTGGTGAAGCAGCCGGTGCAGCTCACGCAACCGCTGGCCCAGACTCCGCCAGTCCGAAGAACGGCTCATCCGGCGGATCGCCAGCCGGATATGAGCCGGAGTGTCGCGGACCAGTCCCTGATAGCCGAACAGCCGGTACACGTCCACCACCGGCTCCTGGATCACCAGCTCCACGTACCGCAGGTCGTAATCGCTGACCGGTTCCTGGGGGTCCACTTCCCGCAGCGTGACTTTCATACCCAGCCGCTCCCAGTAGGCCTTGATCCGGCGGCAGGCGATCCGGGCAATCTCGCTGGGCGGGTGGACCAGCACCAGCTCCGGGGGGGGAGGCGGGGGAGGGCCTTCGGTCTGGTCATCTTCGCTGGAGTCCTCGCTGTTGGCCGGGGCCGCTGCGGCGGCGGAGCCTCCTTGGTCCGGCTTGGCCTTCTGGCGAAGCTGCAAGCTGCGTTGGGCCAGGGCGATCAGCACCAGCCCCAACTGGGGGTTGAACGCCCGCGGGGCGATGGCCCCATCGTAGGCGTAGCCGATCGGATCGCCCGAGCTGCGTGGAGCCGGCAGCGGCCCGCTGAGCACCCGTGACCCGTCCAGCTCGGTTCCCTGGTGCAGGTATTCCAGGATGGCCTGACGGTTCAGGGCATAGAGCAGTCCGCGGCGAAAGATGCGTTGCCGTAGCAGGGGTTTGTCGGGGTTGAACATCAGGCAGTGGACCGTGGGCCAGGCGTAGCGTCGCAGCCGCACGCCGGACTGCTCCACCGAGCTTTTCAACCACGGCGGCACGCGGTCCCAAAGGTCCACCTCCCCGTAGTGCAACGCACTCAGGGCGTCCTGGGAGCGGGGATAGTGGTACTCGACGATCTCGCGCGGCTGGTTGCGTCCCGTGGCGAAATACTGCGGCACGGCCACAAAGTGCACCCGACCCTCCCGTTGCCGCTGGCGGCGATAAGGGCCGTTGGGGGGCGGGGCCAGGGGAGGGTAAAGTTGGTCCCAGCCGTACAGCGGCTGGTTGAGCAAGGCCAGAGGGTGCAACGGGGGGCGGCGAAAGACGACCTCGACGGTGCGGGCGTCGGCGGCGTGGATTCTTTCCACCGCCACCGCCCAGGAAGGTTGATAGAACGGGTGGCGCGAGTCGGCCATGGCCGAGAGCGTGGCTGCCACGTCGGCCGCCACCAGGGGACGCCCGCCTTGGCTCCATTTCAGCCCCGGCTTCAATTCCAGCCGCAGCCGGGCTCCCAGGTCGGCCATCTCCACCGTGCCCCAGGGGCAAACGTACTCTCCCCCCGAGGGACCCGGCCCGGCCAACTCCACCAGACGGCGATAGTGCAACCGCCCCACCCGCAACGCGGCCCAATCGTCCAGCCGCGGCATGGTGGATTGGGCCAGGCGGTTCACCGCCACCCGCACCAGGGGGACCCGCCGCTGGGCCTGCTGCAGTAGCTGGAGGGCCTCGGGCACGGGCCAGATGCGAGCGGCCCGTTGGGCCAGCTCCCGGGCGGCGAACAGCTCTTGCCGGTCCCAGCGGGCTTGGGCCTGCTGGACCAGTTTGCGGGCTTCCGTTTCCAGGGACTTGCGCACCTGCTGGGCGGCCGGATGCTGCGGATAGCGCCGCAGCAGCTCTTGCAACAACTGGCGCACCGAGTCGTAGTCTTTCCGGGCCAGATACTGCTGGGCCTTGGCCACCACCAGCCGGCCCAACGCTTCCCGCAGCCCCGGGTACTTGCCGTTTTGCTCTTGCAAGTGCAACAGCAACACCAGGGCACGATCCGCCTGGCCCTGCTGGAGGCGGTGCTGGGCCTCGTACCACAAGAAGCGCTGGAAGGCGGCCGCGTAGCCTTTGAGCTTGGGATAGAACCGCCGGATGTGGATCAGGTAGTCGTAGGCTTCCTCGAACCGTTTCTGGTCCACCAGCTGGTTGACTCGATCCAGCAGCAACTGCGGAAAACGCCGAATCTGCTTGATCTCCCGCCACCGCACGCGGTACTTCTCCCCCGGGCGATCCAGCAACTCGACGGTGATCCGCGTGGTGCTGCGGGGATTCTGAGGCAGGTTTTTCAAAGGCTTGACCCGCAGCGTGGTCCCGTCCACCAGGGTGATCTCGTCGAAGGGGTCCTGCTCGTACAAGCGTCCCTGCTGGGCCCAAGCCAGGCCGCCGTATCCTGCCCCCAGCACCAACAGCCAGAGGGTGCATCGGGCCAGGGCAAACCCGCTTGTCCGGCAGTGCCATCGGGGGGCCATGTGTCGTTCTCGCCTATCGTCGGGAAGTTCGGGTCGCTGGGGCTTCCGCTTTTTCGGTTTTACGGGGCTCCAGCATGTGGAAAGCCCCGCCGGGAGTGGGGATCAGCAGGCGGTTGTCCTTCAGCAGCAAGGGGGAGCCGGCCAGGGCTTCCGCAGTGCGGTAAGTGTGGCGCAGCGCACCGGTGTCCAGCTCCAGCTGTAGCACCTTGCCGGAGGCGATCGCCAGCAGACACTCCCGCCGGTTCAGTCGCACCGGCTCTCCCACGGGGAGCTGTCCGGAGAGTTCCCGTTGCCAAAGCAGTCGCTCCTGGCTCAGGCAAAGGAGTTTGCCATCCCGGGTCAGGCACAGCACCCGGTCCGCACCGCAAAACACCGGCCCCCAGACGGGGCGCCCCGGGTCGGGGGCAGCCTGGTTTTTTTTCTTCTCCGGGGCCTTTTGCACCGCAAGCTTCAGCTCCGGCAGCGAGACGCGAACCAGGCGGCCTTGGGCGTCCCAGAGCCAGGCGGCGCGGTGGAACAGCACCACCGGGCCGTGCAAGGGGCCGGGAGCCTTGGCTTGGCGAAGGGGAAGGAGGGCTTCGTTGGGACCGGGCAGCTTGTCGAACAGCAGCAGCCGTCCGTCCCCGGCGGCCAGCAGGAGCGATCTTCCGTCCGTGGCTCCCACTTCCAGCCAAGGAGGCGGATGCCCCGGCACCGTGGGAGGAAAATACGGCGAACCGACCATGCGGCCCTGGACCGCGTCCATTACGAACAGCGGGCCGGAACGGCTGGCCAGCAGCAGCTTCCCCTGCCAGGGCACGGGAGGGATGAGCAGGGCCTGGGGAAGCTCGTGCCAGAGCAGCTTCCACGGGGGGGACTGCCCTCGCCGCAGGATCGGCAGCCGCCGGGCGCCTCCCGGCACGCGCCCGGCCCAAACCCCCAAACCCAGCGGCAGCCACACCCGCGGCAAGGCCCCGGCCAGCTGCCGGCCATTTTCCGGCGACCAGACAGGTGAGACCACCACGGTCCCCTCGCTTGAAGGCCAGCGAGGCTGATACACGTTGCCCCGAGGGTCCACCACACCGGGCAAGCCTGCTGGATCCTGGCCTCCTCGCAGCGGGGTCCAGCTCATGGGCATGGCGAAGCGGGTGGTCCATATCTCCAGACCGCTGGTGGCATGGAAGGCAGCCACGCGCACCGTCCCGTCCTCCTCCTGGGCCACGGCGAACAGTGCCTCGCCCAACTTGTGCAAGGGGAGAGGGAACGAGACATTTTCCAGCAACACGCGGTCGGGATTCATTTGTCCTTGGGCCGCCTGGATGCGATAGCGAGTCAGCCGGCGGTCGGCCACCCAGGCGCGGGTCCCCTCCAGCAGAATCTGCACCGGTCCCGGCTCCTCGTACACCGCCGCCCGCGAGGCGACCGAGCTGAGCGGTTCCTTTTTCTTCTGGGGTTGCGGGTTGACTTCAAACAGCACGATCTGGCCCAGGTCCGTGGCCACGGCCAGCATCCGTCCGCGAAGCACCGGGGGCCGGAACACCTGTCCCTGAAGTCGCACGCTTTGCACCAGCTGCATGGTGTGTTTCTTGGCATCGAAGCGAAGCACCCGCAGCCGCGAAGAGCGCTGGCCGGTGTTCTCGGCCAGGATGACAAACGGCCCGGCCACGATCCCCGGGGTCACGATCGTATTCTGCTCGTGGCCCAGGTAATACGCCCCCACGCACTGCCGCTTCTCCAGGTCCAGTACATAGACGTTGGAATGGCCTGCCGGAAGGAACATCAGCGAGCCGGCCAGCGCCGCAGGGGCCGACAGCGCCTGGGGAAACTCGTACCGCCCCAGCACCTGCCCGTCCTCGGCCTGAATCTCCCACAGCTGATCGGCCAGGGGGACGTAGAGTCTTCCTTGGGCCAGCACCAGGTCGGCCACCGGCTCTTGGGGCAGCGGCAGGTGCCACCGCAGCGAGCCGTCTTTTCCCTGCAACCGCCACAGTTGCCGGTGTTGGGGGCTCCAGGCCACCACGTCCGGCGGCGCCTGGTCGGAGAGGACCACCGGCGAAAGCCACAGGTCCTTGCCCAGGTACTGCCGCCAGCGCAGCTTGCCGTCCTCGGCCGAAACGGCCCACAACGCCCCCGCGGCGGTTACAAATAACAGGTGATTTTTTGCTTCCGGGATGGTCTTTCCCTGGGTGTGAGCCACGGGGAGGGTGCGGGAGCCGAGTTTTGGGGCCGGGGCCGCCGCTGGCTTATCCACCGGCTGGTAGCGGATGGCGCGGCGTTCGGCGCCGGTGGCTTGGGCGATGGCCTCCTGGAGTTGGGGATTGGTTTCCAGCTCGGGATATTCTTTGAGCAGCTGGCGGCGGATCTGATAGGCTTGCTGGGTTTGCTTCTGATCGATGGCCAGGCGGATCTGCTGCAGGGCCTCGCTAAGCCGCCGGTTGCGGCCCAGCATCCGCTCGATCTGCAAGAAGCGCCCTTCCAGCGTGGCCAACCGGGTGCGATTGCGAAGCTTGTCCGGCACGTAGTTGGGATTGAGGATCATCTGGTACACCCGGCGTGCTTTTTCCAGCAGTTGGGGGCTTTGCTGGCTTTCGGCCATGTCGGTCAGCCCTTCGGCCACGCGGGGGAGCATTGCGGCCAGCTCGGGGCGCGCCTCGGGGAATTCCTTCTCCTTGCGTATTTCCTTGACGGCCTGCTCAATGATCTGAAGGGTTTTCTCCCAGTCCGAGCCCTGGTCCACCGCCCGACGCATGATGGCCAGGCCCCGCAGCACGCGCACGTGGCCTGCCCGCGTGTGGTCGGGAAAATAGTCCAGGAACCGCTCGAACTTCTCGATGGCCAGGGTGTAGGAGCCGTTGTTGTAGTCCTCTTCGGCCGACTGCAGGAGCTGGTCGGCCGATTCCCGGCCAATGGCCCAATAAAGACCTGCGGCGATTACCACCAGCAGGATCAACCCCCCTCCGCCCAGCAGGAACAGGGGGGATTCCCAGACGCTTCGCCGGACTCGGGCCGCTCCCCAGGCCGGGGCGGGCACTCCCGGCGCGGCGGCCGCTGGGCCTAGCTCGGCCGGCCCGGCCGCATCCAGAGCCTCCAGATCATCCAGCAGGGCCGGGCCCCCGCCCGATGCAGGAGCCGCAGGAGGCGACGGAAACGCCGATTCGGCTCTGCCGGGGGCGGGGTTGGCCTCGGGAAGGGAAGAGGGGGGCGTGTGCCCTTTGGCCGCAGGAGGCGTTTTCGGCCGGGGTTCTTCGGCGGTTTCCACCGCCTTGAGTAGTTCCTGGGCCTGGAAGCGGGTCAGGTGGCCGTGATCCACCAGCCACCCGGCCACGGAACGGGCCGAAGGAGGGGGTTGCCGGCTACGGAGCTGTTTCCGCAGGTGGCGCACCAGCTTCTCCGGCACCGTGCCGCGTTGCTGCAGCAGGTTCAGGAAAGTTTCCCACTGGGGAGTGCTCATGGATCGTCTCGCATCCGAGGCGGATAAGGGGACGGCCGGGGGCCGGGTCAGAACTCCTCTTCGTCGGGGGCCTTGCGAATGTCCTCAAAGCCGGCGGCCCGGGCCGCGTCGAACACCATCACCACCGTATCATGCCGGGCTTTCTCGTGGAAAGTGACCAGCACCCGGCTGGGACCCCCGCCGCCGCTGCGCCGCTGCCGCAGCAGCGAGAGCAGCTCCTGGCGGGTGGGGGCCTCGTGGTCTTCCACCCACACCACACTCGTTTCGTCCACGCGGATGATGATGTAATCGTCGTCCTCTTCCAGCTCTTCCAGGCTGCGGCTTTGGGCCGCCTGTTGGGTCGGGTCCGGCGAGGGCGTCTCCAGGGCCTTCTGCTTGGCGAAGGAAGCCGTGAGCATGAAAAAGATCAGCAGCAAGAAGGTCACGTCCACCATGGGGGTCATGTCCATCTCCTCCTCGCGGCGGCGGCCAGAGGTGGAGAAGCGAACCGGCGGCAGCGTTTCCTCTTTTTTTTGCGGCTCCTCCCGCAAAGAGTCGGCCTGGTCCAGCAACTGGCCCTCGCTGGGCATGTCGATCTGGTTCTGCCAGCGGGGAATGATGCCGATCCGCCCGCAGCCGGTGCACTGGAACCGCTTGCCCACCTGCTGCGGATCGGCCTTGAGTTTCTTCCCACACTGGGGACATCGAAAGCGAACGGCCATCGCCTTACGTCCTGGAAGTTGGTTTGCGGGGAAATCAATCCTCGTTCATCACGGCGATGTGCAGCGTGCTGTAACCGGCCTCCCCGGCCAGTTGCTCGATGCGATTGACGTCTCCTTCGCTCACTGCGCCTTCGGCCTTGATCAACACGGTGGTCTTTTTTCCATCAACCAGCTGTTGTTCCAGGTACTCCAGCACCTGCTGCCGCACCTCCCGCCAGGGACCGCTGACCCGGTTCTCTTCCAGCTTGCCGTTGCCCAGATAGACGGCCGCCAACTCCCCCGGCTGGTGGCCCAGGGTGATGATGGCCGCCGTGTCCGGGTCCACTCCGTCGCCGAAGCGGGCCTTGGGGAGCCGGATGGCCCGCTGCGGGTCCATGGCCGAAGCCACCAGGAAAAAGATCAACAGCAGGAAGGTAATGTCGATCATGGGGGTGATGTCCATTTCGGTGGTTTCTTCCATGGAGCGACGGGGTAGCAGGGGTCCGTCCAGCTCCACGTCTTCCGGCAAGGGAGCGTTTGCGGGTGCCATGGTGCGATTCCTCGTATGCTCTTGCATCACGGCGGGGAGTGGACCGCCAGGAAAAAGGCCAGGGCCACCCAGCCGGGAAAAAGCCTCTTACCGCCCTTGGGGTAATACGGCCCGCAGGCTGTCCAGGAACCGGGTCAGGCCCAAAGCCACCAGGTCTTCCATTTTGCGAATGCGGACGTTGATACTGGCCAGCGACAACACCAGCGGAATGGCGATGGCCAGTCCCAGGGCCGTGGTGATCAGGGCGATGCTGATGTCGTCGGCCAGGTCCTTGGGGTCCGGCTGCTGGGTGGCCAGTTTGCCGAAGGCCCCCATCATGCCCATCACCGTCCCCAGCAGCCCCACCATGGGGGCCGCCTTGATCACCGTCTGCACCCAGCTGAGGCGGTATTCCAGGTCGGAGAGCACGTCGCGCTGGAACCGTTCGGCCACGAAGTGTCGCAGCTGGGCCGGGCCCATGGCCCGATTGAGAATGGCCAGCCGGGCCAACTGGGGCATGGCTCGCGGGTCCTCCTCGCACAGCCGAGCTGCCCCCTCGAAGTCCCCCTGGCTGAGCAGTTGTTCCACCTGGGAGAGGAACTCCGATTGGGCATTTTCGTCCCGGAATCGCAATGTTCCCACCCGGCGCCACACCATGGTGACGCAAAACAGCCCCCACAACGCGATCAAAGCCAGAACCACGTAGATGATGTTCCCGATGACATTGGTCAGCTGAGTGATGTCGATCATGGTTGCTGTCGCTCCATAAGATGCGATCCGATGGAAAAAAAGGAATATCCCGACAAACATCAGATCCCTAACAACTCCTGGTCCACGACCACGAACCGGTAGCCGGAGCCGCTTCGCTGGACCTTGAAGTAGGTGCGGCGAATTTGCTTGGGCTGATGCCCCCGGAAAGCCACTTCAAGTTGGGCCAGCTGCGCTTCGACCTCCGGGGGATAGAACTGGAGGATGATCTTCCCCTGGGGATTGATCCCCGCTTTGCGCAGCAGCTGCAGGTCGAACTTTTTCAGGGAACCTTCGGTCCAGGACATGTAGAGCCGGTTCTCTTGGGCGTTGCGTCCGGCGGTGCGGCGTCGGGGGCGCGCCTGCGACAACGCCGAGGCGTATTCCACCCCGTTCTCCCCTACGGCGGCCAGCTCGATTTTGAAGAAGTCCAACTGCCGGGCGTACTCTTCCAGCGAGCTGGCCTCGTAGTGAATGATCCATCGCTTGTACCGGGGCACCCCGCCGACCGAGCCGCCTCCTTCGCCCAGGGCGGGATTGTCGCCGGTCCCTTCGCTTTTGCCCGCCTTCCCCGATTCCGGATCATCGCTTAGCTGGGGATCGTCCAGTTCGGCCAGGTGGGCGGCCACCACGGTTTCCACCAGGGCCAGGGTTTGCTCGATCTGAGGTTCTTCCAGCTCGGCTTCCCGGGAGATTTCCTCCGCGTCCGGGGCGTCCAGTTGCAGGCTGTCCCCCAGCACGCCTTCCGGGCTACCGCCCAGGTTCTCCGCCTGAATGGGGACGGCCACCAGCGGGGGCGAAAGCCGGTTGGTGAGCCAGATCACAAACAAGCAAAACACCGTCACTCCCACGAAGATCAACAACGCCACCAGCCAACTGGCAACCCGGTCGTAAAGGGAAACGTGCAACGGGGGGGCATCGTTGACCGAAGGGGATCGCGGATTGGAGGAGGAAGCAGACATGGATTCCTCATCTGAAGTTGCAAGCGGAAGCAACATCGCCGGGGCCGCCGCGTTTACGGACTGCCCTGGGGGAGCAATTCCCGGGCGGCATCCGGGCGGGCCGTCCGGTACCAGCGGGTCCATCGCAAGATGGCCTGACGACGCTGCTTGGGACTGGGGCGATCCGGTAACCCGAATCCTTCCATCCGGCGACTCAACCGCCGCAAGGCGTCGCGGGCGGCACGCATCACCCGCAAGTCCGGGTCTTCCAGCAGCCGGATCAACAGGGGTACCACGTCCATTTTACCCGAGGCGGCCAGGGCCTTCACCGCGGCGATCTTTGCCTCGGGGGAACCGTCCTGGGCCAGTTGGCGCAGCTGGCGGTCCAGCCGGGAGAGCATCTGCGGATCCGGGTCCTCTCCCAGCTCCTCCAACGCGGCCAAGGCCTGCTGGTACTTCGGATGATTCGGATCGCCGATGATCCCTAGCAACTGGTCCGCCGGACCCCGCAAGGGCTTGACCCGAAGCTGGCCGCCGCGCAACTCCAGCGGGCCGCCCAAGCGGGGAAGCCCCCGTCCGCCGACCAGCTTGCCGCTGGCCGGTTGCACATCCTGGAGCATCTTGCGGGTGGCCCGAACCAGGAACAAAACGGCAAAGGCCGTGGGGGCTGGGTCGGGGCTGACCGTGGCATCGTTTTTGCCCCAGCTTCCATCCCCCCGTTGACGTGCCAGTAGATATTCCAAGCCCAAGTTGTACCATTGTTCGCTCGTGGACCCTTCCGGATCGACCAGTTCCCGAAAACTGTGGTAACGCTCCAACGAATAAAGGAAGTAAAACACGTACTCGTGCTCTGCTTTTTCAAAGGAAAAATTGGCTTCCAGCCATTGTTCGGCCCTTTGGGCGGCTTGGGACAACTGGGCCACGGGAAGGGAAACGGAACGCATTTTGTGCACTCCCCCGCCCGCTTCCACCTTTTCCAACGCCGGCGGCAAACCCGTTTCTTGTTCCCGACGCCCTCCCAACTTGGCACGGGCCTGGCAGATATACAGAGCACTCAAGGCCGCAGCGGTGGTGCCGACTCGAGGACCCCTTGCTGGTTGGGCCGGCTCGTACACGTATCCGCCTGAGGAGTGCTGGGTACGCACCAGCCACGTGGCCAGGTTTTGCCACGCCCCGGCCGACGTCCCCACGCCGGACTGATCCATGGCCCACAAAGCCAACGCCCCGTACTGGGTCATCGAGGTATCCCCTCCGACTTGCTTGGGGCCGCGTGACTGGCCGAACAAACAGCTGAATCCCCCATGAGCCATCTGAAATCTCATGATGTTCGAGCGAAGAAGGCGAATCTCCTCGGCCGAACCATCCGGATTGATCTCCGACAAAGCCGTCAGCGCAATGGCTATGGAGTAAGGGGCTGAGTATTCCCTGGCCAGTTGTGGGCGGTGGATATCCTGTCGGATAGCGGCCAGGGTGTTTCGAACGATCGGGTCCGTGGGTTGCACGGCTTCCGCCTTGTAAAGGGCCAGAATGGCCAAGCTGGTCAGCCCCAGACGCCGGGAAGTAGAGGCCTCATTGCGAGCACGACGGAGACCCGTGGTTTTCAGATAATTGCAGGCCCGCTGAACGGATTGACGCACTTTCGGTGGCAATGGTTCGGCGGCTTGCGATCCGGTGGCCAGAGAAAAAAGCACCAACCACACAAGCTCTCGATACGGTTTCATTGCTCGGCCGGTCACGTGCTGGAGAAAGGAAAAGCCAACAAGCACCCGATTCCCACCCTTCCGGCAGGAACGCCCCGGCTACCGATCGGAACCAGGAAACGCACCCCTGGGCTCCCGGCCGATCGCTCTCTCTGTCCCGATCCGCTCCCGCGCCGTGGCTATGACGGGTGGAGGCAATCCGGCTTCACCCTGGAAAAGGATAAAAACGACAAGGCCACCGCGGGATTCCTCCTGCGGTTGTTTCGCCGGAAAGCCCCCAACTGCCAAACACGACCGGGATACGGAACAAGTCCTTCAGGCAACAAAAATCTTACACTAAGGCAAAAAACACCGTCAAGCAAACGCAAACCTCGCTGCTGCCCCCAGGAAACACCCCCGGCAGCCGAGACCGCCGATTCCGGCTCCTGTAGGGGACCGCGTGCGAAAAAAGATTGACCCCGGCCCCCGGTTCGGCTACAAACAAATCAAGAGGCGTTTATCCTTTTGCCGTGCCCCAACCGTGGCCGATACCAGTAACGATACGCTGCCCCGCCTTTGCTGATTCCCACCTGCCAACCTCCCCGCCTTTCCCGCCAAGAACAAGTAAGAAAGATGGCCGCCTTGCAGAAAATCCGGCTTTTCTTCCCGCTTCTGGCCCTGGCGGTAATCTCGCCGCCGGCCGAAGCCGACGAGCCGCTCCACCGGCAGATCGACCGCATGATCCAGGCCAGGCTCCCTTCGGCCCCCGCCCCGCTGGCCGATGATGCCCAGTTCCTGCGACGCGTGTACCTGGACCTCACCGGGCGCATCCCCACGCCGCAGGAAGCCCGGGCCTTCCTGGCCGACGGCTCGCCGGAGAAACGCCTGCGGCTGATCGACCAGTTGCTCGCCTCGCCGGAGTTCCCCTGGCGGATGGCCCATGTGCTGGACGACTGGCTCATGGAACGCCGCACCGCCCCGGGGGTCAGCCGCACGCAGTGGCTGGAGTACCTGCGGCGCACCGTGGAACAGAACCGGCCGCTCCATCTGCTGCTGGCCGAGTTGCTTCAGGCCGACGACCACACGCCACAGGAAGCCACTGCGTTCCTGCTGGCTCGCAATGCCGAACCGCACGCGGTGACGCGCGACGTGGGCCGCACCATCTTCGGCGTGGACTTGCAGTGTGCCCAGTGCCACGACCACCCGGACATCGACGACTACAACCAGGATCTATACTACGGGTTGTTTGCCTTCTACACCCGCACCAGCCTGTTTACCGAACCCAAGAGCAAACGCAAGCTGCTGGCCGAAAAGGCCCAAGGCGAGGCCTCCTACACCTCGGTGTTCGACTCCTCGATCAAGAAAGAACGGGTCGATCCCCAGCCCCCGGGCGGCAAACCTCTGCCGGACCCCAAGCTGGCCAAGGAGCAGCTTTACCTGGTGGCTCCGGCCAAGGGCGTGCGGCCTGTGCCCCGCTACAGTCGCCGGGCGCGGCTGGCCCAGGTGGTCCGCCAGGGCACCAACCGCTATCTGGCCCGAAACGTGGCCAACCGGCTTTGGGCCATGATGATGGGCCGCGGGCTGGTCCACCCGGTGGACTACTTCCACAGCGACAATCCCCCTTCGCACCCGGAGTTGCTGGAACGCCTGGCCGACTACTTGATTCAGACACGCTACAATCTGCGCGGTTTCCTGCGCCAACTGGCCTTGAGCCACACCTACCAGCGAAGCAGCCTGCCGCCGAAGACTCTGCCCGCCGAGATGTTGGCCCCGGAGCTATTCGCCGTGGCGCAGCTCAAGCCCCTACGGGCCGAACAGCTGGCCTGGAGCGTGATGGAAGCCACTGGGATCAGCACCGCCACGCGGGAAGCGGTGCGGAGCCAGTTATTGCGGGATCCGAAGATGCGGGACATTTTCCAGTTGGACGCCCGCCGGGCGGCGCTGCTGGAGCAGATGGTGCAGCACCAGCTGGCCCGGCGAATGGAGGGCAACGTGCGGGCGTTTGTGCGCGAGTTTGCCCCCCCGGTCGGGGAGCTGCAGGATCAGTTCCACGCCACGGCCGCCCAGGCGTTATTTATGAACAACGGGAACTTGTTGCGTTCCTGGCTTGCCCCGCGCAGCAACAATCTCACCGGACGTTTGCTCAAGATCAAAGACACAAACAAACTGGCCGAAGAGCTTTACCTGAGCGTGCTGACCCGACCGCCGGACGAAAGCGAACGGCAGGCGGTGGCCCAGTACCTCAAAGGCCGCGACAAGGACCGCCCCGCGGCCGTGCAGGAGATGGCCTGGGCGCTGCTCTGTTCGGTGGAGTTCCGGTTCAACCATTAACAATGCTCGTGCGGACACCGCGGATGCGAAACAACCCCACTCCCAGGGAGGACAAGTCATGAAGTGTCGCTATGCTTGTGGCAGCCCGGAGCATGCCCTGCACCGGCGCAAGTTCCTGGGCGCGTTGGCCGGGGTGACGGGTTTGGGCACTGTGGGCTTTTTCACTCGCCCGGCGGTGGCCAAACAGTTGCAAAAGAAGCAAAAGCACATGCTGGTCATCTACCTGGCCGGGGGGGTGAGCCAGCTGGAAACCTGGGACCCCAAGCCGGGGACCGACACCGGGGGTCCGTTTCGGGCCATCCCCACCTCAGTACCCGGGGTGCACATCTGTGAGCTCCTGCCCCACACCGCCAAGCAAATGCACCGCATGGCCCTGGTGCGCAGCCTCAACACCAAGAACAACGATCACGGGATGGGGCACTACCAGATGACCCACGGCCGCAACCGCGGCGGGCTGAACGTGCCGCACGTGGGCGCGCTGGTCAATCGCATGCTCCACCCCAAGGAAAGCCCCCTGCCGGGGTTCATCCACGTGGGCCGCGGCGGCGACATCAAGGACGCCGGATATCTTGGCCCGCAGTACGGCAGCCTGGGGTTGCCCTCGGGCGGCCCGCCGGCAGGGATCGCCCGGCCCAAGGGACTCTCGCTGGAGGCCGACATGCGACGGCACAAGTTCCTCCGCGGAGTGAACAACCACTTCCTGGCCCAACGCCGCTCGGCCGAGACGGAAGCCTACACCTACAGCTACGAGCAGGCCCTGCGGTTGATGGAGCAGCGGCACGTGTTCGAAGTGGACCGCGAGCCGGAAAAGCTCCGCGAAGCCTACGGCTCCCACCCCTTCGGCCGCCACTGCCTGCTGGCCCGGCGACTGATCGAACACGGCGTGACCTACGTGCAGGTGAACCACACCAACTACGACACCCACCACGAGAACTTCAACTTCCACATCGAGCAGCTCGGGGAGTTCGACCGCACGTTCGCCACGCTGCTGGAAGACCTGGCCAGCCGCGGCTTGCTGGAGCATACGCTGGTGGTGGTGATGAGCGAGTTCGGCCGCACGCCGCGGATCAATGAGCGGCTGGGCCGCGATCACTGGGGCCGCTCCTGGAGCATTGCCCTGGCCGGTTGCGGCATCCAGCACGGGGCGGTGATCGGCAAAACCAACAAGAACGGCACCGCCGTGGCCGAGCGGGAAGTGGATCACGGGCACTTGTTCCACACCTACCTGCAGGCCCTGGGAATCGACTCCACGGGCAACGTGGACGTCAACGGCCGCGAGCTGCCCGTGGCCGACCCTGCCCGCGAGCCGATCGAGGAGCTGCTGGCATGAGCCCCCAACAAGCCGCCCAGCTGCCCAAGGTGGACCCCAAGGCGTTCCGCGAGCTGAAGCGGTTCAAGTACGCCTCGCCGTTTCTGGCCTGCCGCTTCGATCCCAAGGGGCGGTTCGTCTTCGCCGCCGCCCAGGACTTCTCCATCCAGCGGTGGGAGCTGGCCTCGGGGAAACAGGCCAGCTACCTGGGAGGACACGAGAGCTGGGTGCGTGCCTTGGGCTTCGACCCCCAAGGCCGCTGGCTCTTAAGCGGCGGTTACGATGGGCGGCTGATCTGGTGGCCCGCCGATGCCGAAAAACTCGAGCCGCTCCGCAAGATCGACGCCCACCAGGGCTGGATTCGGGCGCTGGCTGTCAGTCCCGACGGGCAACTGGTGGCCACTGTGGGCAACGACCACCTGGTCAAGCTCTGGAAAGTGGAAGACGGCTCCCCGGTGGCCGAACTGGCCGGACACCAGCACCACGTCTATAACGTGGCGTTCCACCCCGGGGGAAAGGACCTGGCCACCTGCGACCACCACGGCGTGGTCAAGCACTGGTCGCTTAAAGAGCTGAAGCAAGTCCGGGAGCTGAAAGCCGCCGATATCCACAAGTACGATACCGGCTTTCATGCCCATATCGGCGGGGCGCGGGCCATGTGCTTCGACGCCCAGGGCAAACTGCTGGCCGCCGGCGGGATTACCAACGTCACCAACGCCTTT